>JAJQID010000088.1 GCA_021199405.1 Lachnospiraceae bacterium | reverse complement strand
AGTGTGCAGTACTAATAATTGCATGCTGAGCTCCTGCTTAAGTTAATGACATTGACAATTTTTGTTATTTTTTTGTTATTTCCATTTTTTCCTGACTCTGTCTTTTTCATGCCCATATACAAAAATTTCCTGTTGCATTTATTCAGAAATATGGTAATATAAATGAAGGAGAATCCTGCCTGAAGTGGATATCATAAAAGCGTTGATGCCGCTGCGGTGGTATCACATCTACAAGGACTATGATGGCATAGTCCTTGTCCTGTTTTTACGGAGAAGTTTATATGACGTCTTTTCCTTTAAAATTATACCGTATAGATATGAAATATATCCGCAATCTTCATCACCTTGACGACAGAATCATGTCTGTTTCTCCACAGGCTGGCAAAGATGAACGCCCTTTTTTAGGGATCATTGTCCTTTGTAATCACATGCAGTATTGTATTCCGTTATCCAAACCAAAACCGAAACATAAAAACATGAAAAACAAAATAGATTTTAAAAAAATAGAATATGACGGTGAACTCCTCGGAGTTTTAAATTTTAATCTGATGATTCCAGTAGAAAATGCCCAACTAATCCCCATAGATACCATCATCAGAAAACACGATAATCAGAGTATCCGGAAACGAAAAAATATGCTGCTTAAAGAATTAAACTGGTGTAATGAACATGCCAGCGATATATGTAATACAGCAAACGTACTTTATCGCAAATACCTTTCAGGTGAAAACTTTTCTGCTAAAAATCAATGCGTAGACTTTTTAAGACTGGAGACTGAATGTATCCTTTATAATAAGAAACTATCATCCAGGAACAAATAGATCAGGAAAAGAAAAAGATAATCAGCGCCAGCGAAACCAGCACTACGCCGGTGGCCCGGTTCAAAGCCTTCGGCGTCGCCTTATTGGCAATGCCCGCTGCGATTCTGGCCCAGATAAAGGTAAACAGAATACACAGCACCAGCACAAATATGTCCGGCGTTCCCCCAAGAATAAAGTGAGAAACGGATCCGGTAAAGGCGGTGAAGGTCATAATGAACACGCTGGTACCCACTGCCGTCTTGAGCTCATAGCCCAGCACCATGGTCAAAATCATCAGCATCATCATGCCGCCGCCGGCGCCCACGAAGCCGCAGATAAAGCCAATCACCACGCCACAGACCACAGATTCTATGGCTCTGATCTTCGGAGAGACCTTCATCATGTCCTCCCTGGTGGTCATCACCGGGAACAGGATGAAGCGCACTCCCATAAAAAAGGTCATGAGTATGCTGAAATCCCCCACTGTAGTGGACGGAATCAGGCTTGATACAAAGCTTCCCACCACCGTAAAGAGAAGGACGGAACACATCATGATGATACCGTTCCTGATATCTAAATTTCCATGCTTGTGATATGTATAGGCGGAGACAGCGCTGGCCAGCACATCCGAGGCCAGGGCAATTCCCACAGCCAGATAGGCGTCCATATCCAGAAAAGCCACCAGCATGGGAGAAATAACCACCGCCGCACTCATCCCGGCGAAGCCTGTGCCCAACCCGGCGCCCATGCCCGCCAGAAATGTAATAAATATCGTATATAATATCTGCTGCATCAGATGATTTCTCCGTTTCCGTGTTTCATACATTCCCTGTCAGCGACAGGTCCAGGCTGCACTGTCTTAAAACCTTGCTTTTATAACAGCCCCGCTTTCGCCCTGCAGCACCCGGAGCTTCCCTGCAACACAGCCACTATTGGATTATACTTTTTTTTCTTTCTGAATGCAATGAATAAATCTAAATGTTCCAAAGAGAAATTATAAATATTTTCTAAACCCCTTTTCAATTTCCAATTTCTGTGTTATGATGTTGGACGCGGAAGTATAGCTCAGCTGGGATGAGCGCTCGCCTGACTAGCGGGAGGCCAAGGGTTCGAGCCCCTTTACTTCCACTCAATGTGACGCGCTCGAACACCATGTGTTCGGCTGCCGTCCAATCTGTCTAATGCTTATAGCCAAAAATTACGTGTTTTAACGTAGATTTTTGGCTATTTTATTACAAATTTTCCATTCTGTCTATGCTATAACAAATCATTTGGTATCAATTCGAATTACTGATATAAGAGGGATTCTTTGAAAGCATATGAGGGTACAGGCAATGAAAAACAGGTTCATAAAAAAAGCAGTGCGATTCCTGATTACAGTATTTATAAGTACTTTGCTCATAATGGGGATTTCTGTCTTTGCGGAAGGTATGTATCTGATCGGCGTTCCTGATATTGATAATGTGCAAAAAATTACAATTTCATATTCAGAAATAACAAGTGAGATAAAAGAATTTTCTGATGAAGAGCAAATTGAATTAGCAGTAAAATTAACCGGATTTTTGAAATATTCTCTTACTGAAAAAGCGGATGATAAGGCTTCTCCTATGATTACCATAACTTATTTTTTGGATGATGGTCAAAGTCTGTCGGTTTCAGCTAATCGTGACACCGTATGGTGGAAAGGAAAGGCTCACGCAATAAAAAACAAAGAGATGTTTATCAATTTGGCAGAGGGCATTTTCTTCTTAGAAGAAATTCAGGCAGAATGAAATTTCAGTTCTTTGAGGTATTATACAGAACATAAAATCTTGTTTTCCTGATACAAGTGAACAAAACGACTTCTTTGAAAGATGGACGAAACGACAAAATTCTTTGCCATTTCCGGATTATAGTATTCCGTTGCGGTGCAGGCCGGCAGCTGAGTAGATAAGCCGGTTCTGGTGTGGGTCTGTGAGAACACGGAATCCGGGATATTAAAATAAGTATAGGCAACGGTCACGCTGTCATCCCAGGTCAGGTTCACATTGTAATATCCGTCCGAAAGGGCCACCATGTTCCAGGCATGATCCGCCGAGGCATATTTCCGGGCACAAAATGGTCAAAGCTTTTTCACATTCGCTTCATTAATTACGGATATATTGTGGCTGTGGCATGGCGTTATTTCACATAAAAGCAATGGGATATCTGCCTGCAAAACAACAGTAGGCATCTTATAGGAGGTCGATTATGCATCATAAAAAAATCAGACTGCTGTTCGGTCTTGCAATCACATCCACTGTCATTCTCGCGGTATCGGGATGTGCACAGACATCCTCTTCAGCGGAGAATCAGACAGAGAGCGAAACAGTAAGCACATCGGCGGAAAATACTTTTGTTTATACAGACGATACAGATGAGGAGCTTGTGTCCACAACCCTTACTGGCACCGTGGAGAGTATCGACGGCAACGAAATCACCCTGACCTCTGAAAACGGCGGCATTTTCTATACCACCAACACGGAGAGTGAAATTTATATTTCAGGGGTGGAAATCACAGCTTCCGATGACTGTAAATTTTTCCTGATGTGCACCGGCAACGACAATGAGCGCGGCTGGGGTACCACAGGAGCCAATGGCTCCCAGTGCTCCTTCACCGCCTCCGACCAGGAAATGAAAGGCGACGTGATCTGGGACAACATCAGCACGCTGGATTTTTACATGATGGACGGCAGCACACTGACCGGCGCTGTGATCAATGATGAAACCCATGCCGGAAATGGCGGAGACGGCTATTGCAGCCTCTACCTCAGCGCGGACTCTCCGTGGGTCGTCACCGGCGACAGCATCGTCACCAACCTCTACACGGAGGGGACCATCACGGACGAGGCCGGCAACAGCGTGACCATCGTCGGCACTGACGGCACCGTCTATGTGCAGGGAACAGGCTCTTACACCATTACAGTGGAGACCTACAGCACCACAGCCGACTTCTCCGGCGCTTCCCAGGCGGCTTCCTGGACGGACTATGAGGCGGAAAAGCCGGAAGCCTAGAGCCGTTACGCACTCTCCAGATACCGCTTCATGGAAGCGATGTACTCCTCCCCGATCCGGCTCAGAGTCATATTTTTGCGGGTGATATAACCGATCTCCATGACAGCGTCAGAATTCTGACTCTCATCCTCGAAGGGCACCGCCACGTAATCACTGCCGTTGAGTTCTTCGCAGATGATGCCGGAGCAGAGGGTGTAGCCGTTGACCCCCACCATCAGATTCAGCATGGTGGCCCGGTCGTTGGCCTTAATTGTCTGAGAATACTCTCCGGTGGTAAATACTTCCTCCGCATAGTAAAAGGAACTGTTATCCCCCTGGTCGAAGGTCAGGCAGGGGAAGGGTGCCAGCATCCTCAGGTTCACGGATTTCTCCGCAGCCAGGGGATGCTTTTTCCAGAGATACACATAGGGCTTACAGTCCACCAGATGGTGAAACTCCAGGTCGGCACTGTTTAAAATCTTCGTCATGGCCTTGCGGTTGAAATCACTCAGATACAGCACTCCAATCTCACTGCGCAGAGTACTGACATCGGCAATGACCTCCCGGGTCTTCGTCTCCTTGATAGCGAACTCATACTCTGAGAGATCATAATGCTGGGCCATGTCCACGAAGGCCTTGGTGGCGAAGGAATAATGCTGGGCGGAGACGGCGAATTTCTTTTTCAACGATCCGCCCTTACCATATTTACGCATCAGGCTCTCATACTGAGAGTAAATTTCTTTGGCGTTGTAAAGAAATTCCACACCATCGTTGGTCAGGGTGACGCCCCGGCCGCTTCGGTTTAAGAGCGTCACGCCCAGCTCCTTTTCCAGCTCTTTGATAGCGTTGGTCAGAGATGGCTGGGAAACGTAAAGCCGTTCTGCGGCTTTATTTAAGGAGCCGGTTTCCGCAATCGTAATAATATAGGATAGTTGTGTAAGCGTCATGATTTCTCTCCTTGCCAACAGGCATGTCAGGCGTTTTCCTACTCCGGGTCTGAAGAGCTGCCCCCGACTCCCTGATTTGCCGACTCCACCACATCTACCTTCACATTCTTCACAATGACATTGTCAATCATACTTTCATCAAGGCCGTTTTTCCCTGCCCTGATGGAAAGATTCTCAAAGGTAAAATTCTCCAGCCGGTACTGCTCCTCGTTGGCCTCCACATCAAAAAAGATATCGCAGTCGCAGTCGCAGTCCCGCACAGTAATATTTTTCGCCGTAGAAATGGGCTTGTCAATGCGCCCCTTCAGATCAAAAAACTGGGTCCAGGGGTGAATGGTGATAAAGCTGGAAATCTTCGCTTTTACCTGCTCCACTGTGATGTACTCGTACAACTGAGGGGTATCTGGGCGAAGCTTTAGCCACAGCAGATTTTTGCCCTCCGGCACGTTGACCCTGCGCACCAGAATGTTGCGATTGTGAACGGACTCCGAGCCGCAGGTCAGGCAGCCATGGCAGAAGCCATAGGTGCAGTCCTCCACAATAATACGCTCATTCATTCCGTTCTCCGGCTGAGAGTCCGCCCAGGGTCCCTTGCCGCCCTTGAGCACCACCGAATCGTCATTGACTTCCATATAGCAGCCCTTCACCAGAAAATCCGAGCACACATCAATATCAATGGCGTCCGTGCTGGGCGCTTTCACCGGAGACATGGGAGAAAAAATACGGCAGTTTAAATATTTCACATGATTACTTCTGTAAATATGGTTGGTCCAGAAATGAGAATTCTGGAGGTTTAAGCCCGCCACCAGCACATTCTGGGAGTTGGAAATATAGACCAGCCGGGGCCGCTGCTCATCCTTGTTGGTGCACTGCGGATTCCACTGCCGCCGCAGCCAGAAGGCTTTCCAGGAGCGCAGACCGTTTCCGTCGATGGTTCCCGGGCCGCACATGGTAAAGCCGTCGATACCGTCCACGTTGATCAGCGCCGCAAAATACTGACAGGTCTCGCCCTCAATGCGGGTGGTGCAGATTCGATAATCGGAAATATCATCGCTGCCCTTCAGTGTGCCTCCCTGAGCCACATATAAATTGACGCCCTGTTTAAAAAATAAGGACCCGGTCAGGTAGGTCCCGGCGGGCACCACGATGACGCCGCCGCCCTCTGACGCCGCCCGGTCGATCAGAGACTGAATCTCCGCCGTATGCACCTTTCCGTCATCCAGAATACCATGTTGAGTCAGCACATACTGACTGCCCATCTCCTCCGGAGAAGGGATTTTTGTGTCATAAAACCATTCGTCGATGGGCGTGCCATCAGGGAAAAATTCTTTTGCCGCCATAGTTTCTCCTTATTAACAACGCACTCACGAACCTGTCAGGCCCGTGAGTGCTCATTTTTTACAGCTGAATCATCTCTGAATACGCCATAATGTAGGGTCCGCTGCCCTTCCCCTCATCCGGCATATAATACTCCGTATTCTCATAATTGTTGGTATTATTGGCCGCCGCCTTCATGTAAATATCCTCAAGGCCGCCCTCGTCAAGCTTCCTTTCCGTCATGGCAGTGAAGGCTTTCACCGCGGCATCCTTATAAGAGGGATCTAGCCAGCCCTTGCGCACACCCTTCAAAATGGTGTACACCATCATGGCGGTGCCGCTGGTCTCCAGGCGGTTGGTCTCTGTCACTTTTCTGTCCGCCAGATTGGCCCACATGCCACTCTCATCCTGATATTTCAGCATACCGTCCACAAACAGCTTCAGATTCGGCTTAATCACATCAATCAGCTCTCCACCGGCCACATCCATCACATCCACCATGGCCATGGCGTACCACCCCATGGCACGGGTCCAGTGGAAGGCGCAGACATCGTCCTTACTGTTGCAGGCGTGATAATACATCCCGTTGGGAGCCAGCATGGTCTCAGCTACCCATTGAAAGCGCTTCTTAATCAGATCAAGCTCAGCCTGATCGCCGGTCTTTGCGGCGTAATGCGCCAGGAACGGCTGCAGCATGTAAATACCGTCCAGCCACACCTTGAATATGGGAGCCTTCCCGCCGGCCCAGGCGTGCCAGTAATTGTAGCCAAGCCCTTCCTCCATAAATTCCAGAGGAACGATATTGCCCCTTGAATTCACGTAGGTCGTATCGGTCAGGTCACGGTAGAGCGCGGAGGCCAATTTCATATAATCGTCCTGGCCGTCCGTCATTTTCATGACCAGAGCCGCGGTTTTGTAGCAGTCCGCCCCGTGATGATCCACGTAGCCCGCCAGTCTGGGATTTAAGGATACGGAACCGTCCTCCCCCTTCACCAGCATGGCGTCCAGATACTCCTTGATGTAATCATAATAACGCTTTCCGGCCTGAGGGTCTGCGGCGTAAACATCATAAAGCCCCTCCATCACCACACCGTTGTAATAGCTCCAGTCAAACAGATAGGGCTTGACAGACGGAGTGCGGTACTCGTTGTCCCAGGTAAAAAACCTGTGCTCGTCATTGACCACCTCCTTCGGCACATTCTCCTTAGAATCCACGGTCAGACCGTCGATATAGACGCGGGCCTTCTCCAGTACATTCTGTAACTCCATAAAAATATTCTCCTTCTCTTTCTGGAAAGATCGCTTTGCTACCTCACCCCATAAGGTACCGCGCGAATCCCATATTTATTAGCCAGGCTTCCGGTCATAGTCACCTCCAGCTCATTCTCGCCCTCATGAAGCAGACCCTCCACCTCAAAACGGTGAGTCGGCCAGAAGGATACCCCGGCATCCTGTCCGTTGACCTTCAGCTCCGCCATATCATACCCATCGAAGGTGATCATCGGTATTCCCTCCGCCAGCTCCTCCGCGGTGACCTCCAGCGTGGCAGTGTAGGTTCTGGTGCACTCAAAGGTGTTGCGTCCCACCAGCGTAAATTTCGGCTTGGGCAGCCAGACCCGCTTCGGCGATACGGGCAGCGCCTCAAATTCCTCCTCGCTGCAGACAAAGAAAAGTCTGCTCTGCCTTGGACGCATATAAAGCCGGATCTGGGCTCCATCCTCCCCCTGAAGCGTAGACTGACGAAAGGCCTCATCTCTCCAGATGTCATATTTGCCAACCTTCCCGGTAATGCCTGGCAGGGTCAACGTGGTCTCAATAATGCGGTTGCCCTCGTTGGTCAAAAACCAGCATTCCACGCCTCCGCGCATGAAATGAGCGCAACGAAGAGCAGGAGATGCCGGGAAGCACTGACAGTCGGCCATAACCTCCGTCACCTTATGTGCAGCCTGCGGAAATACATTTTCCACGTCATTCAGCACTGCCTGATAACGTTTGCCCTGGCAGATCAGCTCATGGGTCTCATCATCCACCGTGCAGTCCTTCCAATAGCTTTCCGGAATATACTGAAATCCGGTCTGACTCTCAAACAGGGGAGCCACCACCTCCGGGCACAGCGCCCGGTTTTTGCATAATACCGCCACCGGCGTATGTAAATCCGCGTCCGTCATCAGACAGGAAAGACGGCGCATATAGCCGGACCAGCGATGGTAATAGGGCCACCAGATATTATTGGGTCCCACATCCGGCGGACGCTCCTCTTTTCTCTTGCCCTCAATGGAATAATAAAAGGCATGAGGCACGAACAGATTGACGCCCCGCACCGCCAGCCAGTCCAGATACCACTTCATATCGCTGCCGGAGAACTGCCAGGGATTATTGTCCGCATTGCAGGCGCCGAAGCATTCGTTGGCATTGCGTCTGCGCCCCATCAGTCTGGCGGCGTCCGCGCTGCACTTGGCCATTGTGGAATCCATCCCCTTCAGGCCGCCCTTTTCCGGACTGATCCAGCGCAGCACCAGATCCTGTCCCGGAATATGAAAATACCGCAGCGCCTCAATGTCATCGCTCTGGTGAGGATGTCCCATCAGACAGATGCCATGAGCGGCGCACCAGTCGCTGAGTTTCTTGTAATAAACCTCGCCCTCCCGCTGTAAAATCAGCTTCTCATACAGCCGGGTGTCATCATTTTCCCTGCCGAAAAACATCTCCGACAGTCCGGAAAGATTTCCGCCTGCCTGAGTAAAGATCTCAGCAAAATTGTGGCTCCAGGCGAACATATCCCTCACGTTCCGCCCCATAATACTGGGCTCGTCCGTAAAGAAGGCCTTGATGGTGGTGCCGAAATATTCTCCCAGTTCCCGGTAATAGGCCTCATGGGTCAGTTCAATAAAACGATCCACCGCCACCGGATTTAATAAATCCGCGGTCAACGGCGCATTGGGCTCACCGTCCTCCTGATCCCAGTGGATGCCCCGCATGGTGCCGCCTGTTTTGCGCGCTACAAGGAAGCGATCCCCGGCCTCTGCCAAGAACTCATCCCCCGGCTGTACCTTTCTGGTCAGGGTAATCCCCTCACTGGCAAGCTCCGGATGGCCCTTCACCACCTGGCCGTTGGCGGAGCCGGAGGGATACATTCCCTCATCATAGAGCACCACTGTCATATGCAGCCTGTCAGCTGTCTCCACAGCGGTGCGGATATATCCAAAATATGCCTTTGACAGATACTTAATCCGCTTCGGCAGACCCATACGCGGATGAAGCACCACACCCGACACTCCATGAGCCGCAAAGTCCTCCATCTGGCGGATGATCTCCGATCCCGACAGATTGCCGTTCAGAAACCAGAACGGAATCGGGGTATATTCATTCCCCGGGCTGTGCAGCATTTCCAAAAGTTTCATTCTGTCATGTCCTTTCTTAAATTTATAAAGGTTGCTGTCATTATAACATTTCAAAACCACACAGTAAAGCATGACATTCCAAAAAACCGGGGGAAATTCCACGCTTTTTCAGTTATTTTCCGGGGCTGTTATTCTGAACTTTTTTCTCTTGCGCATTCCATTTCTTCTCTATATAATGGGGATATACACAGAATACCCAATCTTCAGACGCTTTTATTGACGGATTATCCAAAATACTGCGATGATTTCGGCGGCATAATGCCACGGTCTGCGGTAAAGCTTTCAGAAATTGCAATTTGCACGTCAGCCAGTGCAGGATGAATATATTGCAGCAATTCCTTACTATATTTTACAGGACTAAAAGGAGAAAAGAATGAATACTATCGAAGAAATCATGTACTATGCCGATCCGGACCGGGCCGAGCTCTGGTGGGAAAAGCCAAAGGGCGCCCTTCCCGGCACCAGATATCAGCTATCCCTAGGTGGAAACGCCATCGGCGAGACAGAGAAAACCCATTTCACTATTGAGGGGTTGGAAAGCGGGAAGGAGTATACCGCCTCAGTCAATTCCACTTCCATCACCTTCACCACGCCCCTGCCCCGCAAATACATTGATGTTACCACCGCCCCTTATTTTGCCGGAGGCGACGGCAAAACCATGAACACGGCAGCCCTGCAGAAGGCCTTTGACGACTGTCCCGCAGGCGGCGGCATTTATTTTCCTGCGGGTACCTATCTCACCGGAGCGCTGCGACTTCACAGTGATATGGAGCTGTATCTGGAGGAGGGAGCCGTTTTACAGGGCACTACCGATCCGGCGGATTATCTGCCCCGCATCAAAAGCCGTTTTGAAGGCACGGAAATGGAGTGCTACCAGAGCCTGTTAAATCTGGGAGAGCTGGATCATGACTCCGGCCCCAACTGCTCCAACGTCATCATTCACGGCAAGGGCACAGTCAGGGGCGGCGGCTTTCCGTTAGCCTGGGCCACCATTCAGTCCGAAAAGGAGCTCTTAAAGGAATATCTGGCAGCCAATGCCGACTATGTGGCCACCTGTGAGAATGACAACACCATCCCCGGCCGGGTGCGCGGACGCCTGATCAACATGAGCAACTGCAGCAACATCCGCATCAGCGGCCTGACCCTGGCGGACGGTGCCAGCTGGAATCTGCACATGGTCTACAGTGACCACATTGTCACCGACCACTGCACCTTCAGCTCCAAGGGCACCTGGAACGGAGACGGCTGGGATCCGGATTCCAGCGAGAACTGCACTCTCTTCGCCTGTGTTTTCCACACAGAGGATGATTCCGTAGCCATCAAATCCGGCAAGAATCCGGAAGGCAATGAGATCAACCGCCCTACCCGACACATCCGCATTTTTGACTGCTACAGCTCCTTCGGTCACGGCCTGTGCATCGGCAGCGAGATGAGCGGCGGCGTGGAGGATGTGAAAATCTGGGACTGCGATCTGAAAAACTCCATGGTAGGCATCCAGGTCAAGGGCACCAAAAAACGGGGCGGCTATGTGCGCGGTTTGCATGTACAGGACTGTAT
>JAJQID010000078.1 GCA_021199405.1 Lachnospiraceae bacterium | reverse complement strand
CTCCAGACCCAGCCCCAGGCACTTTCCCGAGAGGCTCATTGTTGCCCGGTCAATCGTATATTTTTGAGGACCGATCACCATGACTCCTCCCAGATTCCCGTCATAGGTAACAAATTTCAGATCGCTCACACCCTGATCGCTGATTGTCCCGCCGTAGATACACCCGGACTTTACCGCATCCTTCTTCACCCCATCCTTTTCCACAAGGATCGCCGGGCTGCCCGGCGCGTCATCAAACTTTGATCCGCTTCCCATTCCAGGCATATCCTGATCCACCATCTCCTGGGGCGTAAATCGCCGGACCGGTTCATAATCCGGAATTGGAAGCGAATATCCGTGAACAATTCTCATTTTGTCCATACTCTCTTTCTGAAAACTTTAATCTTTTGTCTAACTTGCACAAATTGTATCACTCCTTTTTCCCCTTCTCTATCCATTTTTTTGCAAACATTCGACCAAATTTTATCGTTTTTTTGGCTTTTTTCTTTTTTTTGGTTTTCACACGAAACAGAGGTCAAAAAATGATATTCATTTCTTGACCTCTGCTGCCTTTTCCATATTTACTTATCTGTTATTTTTCCCTTATAGTTCTCCCGTCAGCTCCACAAAACGTATCTCGTGAGGAGACAACTGCGCGTGAATTTCCAGAATTCCATCCTCACAATTTCGATACGCCACCTGCTGATGGGGATGTACCACGTCCCGAAAGTACTGAATGTCCCTGGGATAAAGATGCTCCAGCTGTCCATATTCAAGCCATTGATCAAGGATACTGCCGTGTTCCCTGTTGATCACCGTTGTGTTGACCCGATACCTTCCCTCTGTAAGTCCCTCCAGGCGGATGGTGAGATCAATCACCTCCGGCGCGTCAAAGACAGAATACACCTGCTGTGCGCTCACCTGTGAATATCTCCGGACACAGTACTGGTCATTGAAGTGCGAATAATGATACATGACCAGGGTAATCCTGCTTCTGTTGTCCGTTGTCACCAGATAATCAGGACCCTTCTGTACCAGCTTCTCCCCCAGATTTTTCATTCTCTTTAATGCGCTGAACCCCGGTTTTTTCAATCCCGCCTGGCTTAACAGACCATTACCGCCGAAAAGCAGCGTGCTGGAATCCGTATGTGTGTCGCAGATATCCGAAAGCTGCCAGAAAGCCAGCAGATCTACCTGATTCATCAGGTCGATGGCGTTTTTTACCAGAAAAGCGGCCTGATAACAGCTGTCATTGACGTAATTTCGAGCGGATATGTCCTGCCCGAAGGCTGTCAGATACAGCTTCCCCGGTGCGTACGGATGGCGGTCAAGTACTTTGCGCACACTGCGCACCCGATTCAGAGCCCGATCCGGATCCGAGGAAATCGCCGAATTTTCCGGATCTCCCGGAAGCAGCGGGGAACAGTACGCAAAAAACACCACAGACAGAAAATCCGGTGTGAACTTTTTCTCATCCAGGCGATTAAGCACTTCCTCCAGAAGGTCATCCGACAGCATAATATTATAGCCCATCCCTCCAACACAGGCTCCCGGCAGCATCTCCTTAATCAGGTAATATGCCTCCTGAAAACGGCGGCAGAAATAATCCGGGCTCTCCAGTATCTGCAGGTTTTCATCATGCAGATATCCGATCTCAAACTGCCAGTTTTCCACCTCCTGGCGTCCAAAGGCATTAATACAATGGCGAATCAGTGCGGAAACCTTGCCGGAGAAACGTCGGTTCTCCTCAATCATATATTCCTGCCGTTCATTTCCCTGATCCTGTGAATAGCCCACTACATGGGAAAATTTATAGGTCAGGTCCAGAAACGGCCTCATCCCGATGGCCAGCATATTCTCGATCATCTGATCCAGTCTTGAATAATTGTAATCCTCCGTCCCGGGAATTGTCGGGAGCATTGACTCGTTCAGAACTGCCTGCAGCCTTCCATAGGAAAAGCCGATTTCCTTCTGTACGATCTGCATATGCTCCTTTAACTCCGCGCGGTCACTGTAATCACTGTACCCGATATTAATCGTCTGCTGCCATGGGAAACAGCAATCCCGCCCCTGCGCCGCGTGAGGCACCGTTACCATGGTCTTCGGCGCAAAGTCTTTCTGAGACAGTGCCGGTCCGTTCTGTTCCCCATAACAGCCCAGGTGATCCCGCAGGGTCTCCTCAAGATTCAGCTCCTGTTCCCCGCCGCTTCCCACCACAGCAGGCTCGGCGGCCTTCCTGTTTTCTGCCCGATACTGAGAAGGCGTTATTTTGTAGGTATCCCGGAACAGCCTGTTGAATGAGTTCATATTGGAAAACCCATTGTCCGTCGCAACGGCCAGAACTGTCTTATCCGTATATACAAGATCATCACAGGCATGCTGAAGCCGCACCTGATTCAAATAAGAAATGTAGTTGCGTCCCAGACAGCGTTTCACCAGTCTGGACGCATACTGCGCGGACAAATTCAGATGTGCCGCCAGATCAGAAAGCCCGATATGGTCCCTGTAATTGTCCTCCACAAAGGAAACAATATCCCTGGCTCTGGCTGACAGCTCCTTACCGTCCTCCCCCGACAGGGCGGAAACATCCAGAATATAATGATACCGGTTCATGTAATACAACAGACTGTAAGCCTGAGAATTCAGCAGCAGATCCTTCTCCGGATCCTCAGAAATCCATGTCAGCGCCAGCTGTGCCAGCATTCTTCGCAGCGGTTCATAGTCACGTTCCTGATCTGCAGCGGAAGAACAGACATAATGTCCCAGGGAGCCGCTGCCCCTCTCCTCAAAGAAATCACGTCTGATCTGTACCATCATGATTTCATTCTGCCCATTTGCGTAAAGATTATATAATTGTCCGGGTAAAAGCAGCAGAACGTCATTACTCCGGATGGTATAATGGAGCTGATCCAAAATCAGCCCAAACTCCCCGCGTAATGCCCATAAAAAAAGATAATCCGGCACATGCTCTGCAGCATTGCCCCGGATACGGGCAATCCGGATGCTGCTGACCGGTATCTGTCCATTTTTGCTCTGCGCCATACCTTCTCCTGCCTTTCTCATCATACTTTTGCAAAAAGGACAACCTGTATTCGCAGGCTGTCCCCCCATCTCAATTCTTATTCATCATCGTCATCCAGTCTCAGGAAATCAAATTCCAGATCCTCGTCATCATCGTCATCCAGGAAATTTCTGGATTTGCGGGTCTTGGGCTTTGATACCGGCTCCTCCTGCTTGCGCTTCAGCTCCTTGCGGGTTGTCTGCACAATATCATCGGAGCTTGGGAAATCCTCCAGATCCAGATCGTCCAGATCACTCAGATCCAGGTCATCATAGCTGCTCTTTGACTGTGTCCTGGGCTGAGGACGGGTCTTTGGCCCTGTATCAGCCGTTCCCGACGCCTCCGCTCGGGTTCCCTTCGTCAGAGTCGGCGCTACCGGTTTGGAGGATGTCTGCGATCCGCTGCCTGCCGCGGGCTTCGCCTTCACTGTCTGCTGCGTTCGCGCCTGCACAGACTGCTGAGTCTTTGTCTGCCCTGTGGCGGACTGCTGAGGTCTCGCCTGTCCTGCGGCAGATTGCTGGGGTCTTGCCTGTCCTGCGGCGGACTGCTGGGATCTTGTCTGTCCCGCCGTGGACTGCTGGGATCTTGTCTGTCCCGCCGCGGACTGCTGGGATCTTGTCTGTCCCGCCGCGGACTGCTGGGGCTTCGTCTGTCTGGACTGCGGGTTCTGAGACTTTCCTCCCGCTGCGGGTGCAGCCTCCTTCCTGACTGTACGCCGGCGCTTATTCTGCTCCCGCATCTCTTCCATCAGATTCTCGGCGTCTCTCCACCGCAGACAGAAGAATGCAGCTGCCGCTCCCGCGATGATCAGCAATATAATCAGAAGCACAATCACAGCCTTCTGTCCGCCACCGGATGAAGAAACCGGGGTGTTGGCTGCCTCCAGCAGAGCTTCCACAGAATATCCCTCGCTGCTGCCGTCCTCCACCAGATACCAGATCGTCTCGCCCTCCGCGCTCTCCTGGCTCACCAGGCGATAGGGAACCGCTGTTTCCGTCGTCTCCTCCGCCAGCTCCTCCGTCACATCCGGATTCTCCACAACAGTCTCTATCTCTTCTGTGCTGACTGTCGCCAGATCGGAACGAATATAACCTGTAACCGTGCTCCCGTTCTGCTCAAACTCCGCCTGATACCAGACATAGCCGTCAGCACCAGTCTCCTCTGCCACCACTGTAAAGGTATCTCCGCTTGACAGGGTCGTCACTGCGGTGCTGCTGGTGGTAGCCGACGCGCGCACATTGACGGTGCCCGCGGTAATCGTACCTGTGGTGACTGTGGTGGTAGTGGTGGTTGTCAGAACCGCCGCCTCCGTAGAGCCTGTTTCAGAAGAGCTCTCTGATACGGAAACCACGCTGGACAATACATATCCGGTCTCCGTATTATCGACATAAAGCTGGTACCAGATCGCACCATCCGTTCCCGTCACTTCATTATTGACAAGCACGCTCTGTCCGCTGGTCAGGCTCATCACCACGGAAGCGGAGCTGGATGCACTTTCATACAGGCTGGTGTCTGAGGTAATCGTGCCAAGCTTCTGCACATACGCCTCCACCGGCACATTCATCCGACAAACAGCAGCCATCATAACAAACAATGCTGCTGCGAGAGTCAATACTTTTCGCAGTTTTTTCAAAGTGTACACCTCTTTTCAGTTTTTCTATGGGTTCGCTGTTACTATTTCATTCACAACCGCTTCCTTCACATGCGCAATCTCACCCGCTACGCGTGCTTTCTCGCCCCTACGGGGCTAAGATTGCTTATGTGGAGGAAGTGACTGATTCTCAGTCAACCTGAAATGTATTATCAGTCTCTTACAAGCAAGCTTGACGAGTCTGATAATACATTTCAAGTCGGCTGTGAATAGTAACGGTTTATTGGAAACAGTATACTACATCCGGCGGCTTTTGCAAAGGAAGTATTTTGTTTTTTTTCTTATTTTTTTGTGTCCTTTTTTTCCGGGGATGCAAAAATTTTTCTTGTATACCGGGATAATCTATTTTATAATAGGTAGCGGTGTATTTATTCTATAAACTAAGGAGGACATTTCTATGTCATATGTTGACGAAGTGATCGCCCAGGTCATTGAGAAGAACCCTTCCCAGCCCGAGTTCCATCAGGCAGTGAAGGAGGTGCTGGATTCTCTGCGCCTGGTCATCGATCAGAATGAGGACGCCTACCGCAGGGACGCCCTGCTGGAGAGGCTTGTGACCCCGGAAAGACAGCTCATCTTCCGCGTTCCGTGGGTGGACGACAAGGGACAGGTACAGGTCAATACCGGCTACCGTGTTCAGTTCAACAGCGCCATCGGCCCCTACAAGGGAGGTCTGCGCTTACACCCCTCGGTTAATCTTGGCATTATCAAGTTCCTGGGCTTTGAGCAGGTGTTCAAGAATTCCCTGACCGGCCTGCCCATCGGCGGCGGCAAGGGCGGCTCCGATTTTGACCCCAAGGGCAAGTCCGACAGAGAGGTCATGGCTTTCTGCCAGAGCTTCATGACTGAGCTTTCCAAGTATATCGGTGCAGACACCGATGTCCCCGCCGGCGATATCGGCACCGGCGCCCGTGAAATCGGCTATATGTTCGGCCAGTACAAGCGCCTGCAGAACCGTTATGAGGGCGTTCTGACCGGCAAGGGTCTCTCATACGGCGGCTCCCTGGCACGTACCGAGGCCACCGGCTACGGTCTTTTGTATCTGGTACAGGAAATGATGAAGTGCCACGGCGAGGAGATGACCGGCAAGACCGTTGTGGTATCCGGCGCCGGCAATGTAGCCATCTATGCCATCCAGAAGGCGCAGCAGATGGGGGCGAAGGTGGTAACCTGCTCTGATTCCACCGGCTGGATTTATGATCCGGAGGGCATCGATGTGGACCTGTTAAAGGAGGTCAAGGAAGTAAAGCGCGCCCGTCTGACCGAGTATGCGGCTGCCAGATCCAGCGCTGTCTACCATGAGGGCCGCGGCGTATGGGCTATCCCCTGCGACATCGCTCTTCCCTGCGCTACCCAGAATGAGCTTCTCATCGACGATGCGAAGCAGCTGGTGGCCAATGGCTGCAAGGCAGTAGCTGAGGGCGCCAACATGCCCACCACACTGGATGCTACCGAGTACCTGCAGGCAAACGGCGTTCTCTTCGTTCCCGGCAAGGCTTCCAATGCCGGCGGCGTAGCTACCTCCGCTCTGGAGATGACCCAGAACAGCGAGCGCTTAAGCTGGAGCTTCGAGGAAGTGGATTCCAGGCTGCAGAACATCATGATCAATATTTACCACAATATTGACAACGCAGCGAAGAAGTACGGCAAAGAAGGCAACTACGTGGTAGGCGCCAACATCGCCGGCTTTGAGAAGGTCGTCAGCGCCATGAACGCTCAGGGGATTGTGTAATTTCGGAATTCCCGTGAACCGTATCTGACTCTTTTATTATGCAGCAATAAAACCCGCCATGCAGGAACACCTCCCGTGTTTCGCATGGCGGGTTTTCTCTTCCTGATACCATGAGCAAAAGACGCTCATTCTATCATCGGGCTTCTGATTCTTCTGACTTTTTTCCCTTCACCAGCAGCTTTCTGCTCTTCCACCTTCCGCTCACATAATAGCCAAAGCAGATGAGTCCCGGCAGTATTCTCGAGCAGGCGATCGCCAGAAAATATCCCAGATAGCCATAGGAATGCGCCTCTCCCACAATCTCCACCGGAATCTGACTGATAAAAAAGCCAACGATTCCTGTAGCAGCGGCATTTTCAAACAGGGGAACAAAGATCAGACTGAGCCCGATCTTGCATAAAAGGCCATCGAGAATTCCCACCACAAAGCCCAGACTGACGAAACCGCTGCCGTTGACCATGGCCTGAAACGGTCCGATAAAGGCCGTTGAGAAAAAGTGAATCACCATAAACTCCAGATACACCACTCCCAGGGCAAGCACCAGCGGATCATCGGAAAATATCCCGAAAATCTGCTTCGGAAACAGCAGCCCCAGCACGGAGCACGCCACGGCAAACGCCATGGTCAGACTAAGGGCGCAAAGCGGGATCTTTTTAGCCCGGTCGTACTTTCTGGCTCCCAGGTTCTGCCCGATCATGGATGCGGCTGCTGTATCCACACCCTGCATGAATACCTCCAGGAATTTCTGAATCTTGTTGCCCACGCCGTTGGTGGCGGACACCTCTGTTCCGTAGGTATTGATATTGGCGTTCACCCAGAGAAGGCCAAATCTTACCATCAGAGAACGGGTCACCTGCGGAACCGCCAGCTTCACCATCACCCCGGCGGCTTCCCTGTCCATTCCCAAAAGGGTACGATCAAACTTTAACCCCAGCCTGTCCCGGCTGCGGTACATAAACGAAAATGCCGCGGTGAAGGAGGCAATCTGACTGAGCACTGTAGCGATGGCGGTGCCCGCAGCTTCCAGCGGAATCACCACCACCAGAAGCAGATCCGCAAAAATATTGATGGAAGCCGCTACGATAATAAAGTACAGCGGCCTTTTACTCTCCCCCATGCCCCGCAATATACCGCATACAGCGTTATATCCAAACACAAAGGGAAATCCGATGGCCGTGATGATCATATAGGCTCTCGCCTGCCCAAGGGCTTCCTGAGGGCAGTTCAGCAGCTGGAGAATCGGATTGCAGAAAGCGATCACACAGACCGACAAAATCACGGCAATCAGTAAAATCAGGGAAAACAACGTCCCTATGGCGCTCTTCACCTTATCATAACGTCCGGCCCCAACCAGTTGTGATACGTAGATCTGCCCCGCGCTGGAGAAACCAATGGCCACCGGCAGAATAAAATCAGCCATCTCCCCGCCGGTATTGACCCCCACTGTTCCAATGGAGCCAACATACCTGCCGGCAATAGACAAATCCACCATTCCATAAAGCTGCTGTATGACATTCGAAAGTATAATCGGCAGTGCAAAAACCATCAGACCTTTAAAAATCGGGCCTTCGGTCAGGTTGCGGCCGACACGCTTTGTCGCTGTAACTGACGGCATATTCATCCCTTCCTTCCAAACAGAAACTGACATGACTCACCGGCCGTGCGGATTTTGTGTCCGGGCGGCCCTGACTGTCTGTCATATCAATAAAAGATATTAAAATGGAATAAAAAGATTCCTCTCCCCACCGGGAAAGAACAGATGAACCGGCAATATGGCTGAAACGCTAAAAAGACTGGTGTACTCAGAAAATAAACTCCTGAGAATCGTTTCTGAAATTGATTTTCATGATGTCAGCACGGTTTCTCGACCAGACATACATCATCGGGATATCTCCCTCCATATAATAGGTGGTATGTATCTCCAGAAGCGGACTTCCGCATTCTGTTCCCAGAAGCTTGGCCTCCACAATATTGGCGGTGGAAAACGTATAATCGGTCAGAGAATAGGAAACCTCTCTGTGATACTCCTCCTTCAGGAACGGAATCACACGGACAATCTCTCTTTCCCTGTTTTCCAGCCCCGGCGCCAATTCCAGCGGAATATAATTCGTATACAGGGCCACTGTATCCGACTTCACCAGATTGAAGAACTGCAGCCTGTACACCTCAGTGCCTTCCGGAAGCTGAAGAGCTGCAGCCGTAGCCTCCAGCGCTTTTACCGTATCCACTGACACCCTGGACGTCATCACTTCATGTCCCGCGTACTCTCCTGTAAACTCAATGGAGGTCAGAATGGCTCCCTGCATCTTGTTGTAACTGATCTGTCTGTGCTGAATCGGAAGAACAATCATCCCGCTGCCCTGCCTGACGCTGATCAGCTGGTCCGCCACCAGCATGGCAATGGTATGACGAATCGTGGTCTTTGATACCCCGAAGCGCTCCTTGAGCTGATCCTCTGTGGGGAAATGCCCCCCTACCTCATATTTGGAATTATAAAGCTCTTCCTTTAATATATTGTAAATCTGCACATATTTCAGTTCTTCATTTCTCATCTGCAGTCCGCCATATCCGTATGCGTCATGACACACACATCAGTAGGGGGTGGGATATGCCCTACCCCCCCCCCTTAAAATTTAACACATGCCATTGCCAGATTCAAGAAAAAATATCTTTTTATTCAATAAAACGCCCCGGCTGGGTCAGCCATCCGGAGACCCAGGTTCCTATATTGGCCAGGGTATCCCCGTAGAGCTCCATGTCCGCGGTCACAAATTCATGGGTTGCTCCCTCAAACATGATCAGATCCTTGTCCTTACTGATGGAATGATTATAGTTCATCTCCGCGTTCACAAATTCATGGCTGGCGGTATTGCCTGTGCACAGCGTAGGCACCGTAATACCCTCCACGTTGGCGATGGTCCTTAAGAAATTAAACTGAGGCTCATCCCCCCACATGGAGTACTCATTGTAACCAAAGTCATCGCTGAACCTTCTCTCCTCCATCAGCATTTCCCTGACCGTGGTTTTGAACGCACCTCTGGTGTAATAGGTGGATCTGACATTATCCTGAGGCTTTCTGACCGTATAATTGATCTTTTCCACCACGGAGCCGTCCTTCAGAAGTGTCTTGCAGGGCTTTTCGGTTCTGCCAAAAAGACGGGGATCCTGAATAAACAGCTTATTGTTGTCGCTGCCCATGCCGCCGCCGGCAATGTAGAGGGGCTCATCATCCAGGAATTTGCCGCGGCCCTTCTCGATCAGCTCCACCCTCTCCTTTGAATATTCCAGCAGTCCGCGGTAGAAATCGATCTGCGCCTTCTGGAAACGGTGAATAAACTCATCCGAGTAATGAGAGCCGTTGGGATCATAGCCGTTTTCCGGATTGTACAGATCCAGCTCCGGAATTCTGCCCCAGCCGTTGTCCAGCTGCCTTACCGCCGGATCCAGACAGAGGACCTCCATAATGCCCCAGTTGGCATCCATCAGCATCAGCCCGTCGGCCGGAGTCAGATCATGGATCTCCGGGAACGGTACCAGCCTGTCAGGCTGTTTGAATCTGTCCGTGCCGTTTTCCGCAATGTACTGATAGCAGCTCATATAATTTCCCGCCTGGCTGTGTCCCAGCAGCACAACCTTCTTTACGCCGGGATAGGATTTCAGAAATTTCACCGCGGTCTCATAGTCCCGGATCCATCCTTCCGGATCCGCGTGCCTTGGATTGGCGCCGGCGGTGATGATGCCATGTTTTGCAAGCTCACCGCAGAGCACGTGAGAGGTAAAATCCGCTCTGGAGCGGTGCATCAGAAGAACCGCGATGCTGGAAGCCTCCGTGCGCTCTTTCGGCACATAAAGGGCCAGCGGAATCCCCGCAAAGGGCTTTCCACCGCTGTTAAGGCGGTGATATTCACATGTGTACTCAAATAACTCCATTTCCATTTCCTCCTGAAATTTATAGTGATGTCCGCGGCAGCGGACATGTCCGTTTACTGTAACACGTCAAAGTCCGGATAGGGGACGCCCCCGTAGGTCGGCACCGTCTTAAGCATATATTTTTCCAGCATTTTTCCGAAGCCTCCCATAAAGGCATTAAATCCAATCCTGGCTGTGTAGCTGTAGCTCTGCAGAGTCGCGTGTACGTATTTGTTCTCCTCCTCCATGTCCGGCGTGGGAATCACTGTGGCATGAGGTCCGCCCAGGCAATCGTCAAAAAATACCGTAACCTTAAAGGGCAGCATATCCTTCAACGCCTTATACGCTCCCGCGTAAACCGGACCATTGGCGGCACAGAAGGCAATGCCGTCAAGAACAGTCATCTGCAGACGCATCTCCACAGGCGCATCCGTAACCGGTCTGACGTCTTCTGTGTAATGATAATTCTCAATTGCCGGAAACAGCCGTTTCTTCCCCGGCACTTTCAGGTTCAGCACCTGGGTATCCAGCCGGAATTCGTCAGAGTAGGAGCTGATTTTTTCCACAGTCTTCATGACGTCTCTTCCCTGCTCCGCCGCCAGGAATTTCATAATCATCAGGCTGGCCTCGATGGGCAGTACCTGATGGCGGATACTGAAGACTCCGTTGTCATCCACATCACAGTAGTCTGTCAGATACATCATGGGCTGACGGTCCGCGCCTCCGCCGTTGCTCCAGAACACCGGATACGCGTGTTTCCCCACTCTCTCCAGATAATCCACAATCTCCCCCGCCGCATCGTTGGTTATCAGGTCATAGCCTTCCCCCTCCATACTGTAGTGGCAGACCATGCAATTCTGCATGCTGTAATTGACTAACAGCGCCAGAGTTGCGCCCTGTAAATCCTCCACTCTCACTACCCGCAGCCAGGGAGCCGGAGGAAGAGAGGTGTTGCAGGACTCAAAATTGCCGGCCGGAGAAAACTGCTCTCTCCTCATTGTAATGAAGCTTTCTCCTTCGGCGGCCCCAATCCTTGCGGGCACCAGATTTTTCATCGCTTCCCTGCATGAATCAAACACTGCGTCAAAGAAAAGCTGTCCGTACATGCTGGAGCCCTTTTTGCTCTCATCATGCAGATCCACGCCAAAGCCGCTGATAGTGTTGTGGGTTCTGATGGTACTGAAAAGATAATCGCCCTCCGAAAGCCCCAGCTCCTTCTCCAGCCTGTCCTGAATCTCCTCGTTGACGGTAAAGCGGCTTAAATCTGTACAGAAATAAACAAACTTACGATTCCCGTCCGTCAGTACCAGGGTCTTTAAATAAATCGGATGGGCAACCCCCTCATAGGTGTACCTTCCTTCGCTCTTCAGATCTTCCAGAATCTGCGGTGTGGGCGTGATATCCCTCACCGCGGTCCCGGCCAGTAATTTTTCCATGGCTCCACCTCTTTCTTTTTGATTTTTTTGCAGATCAGCTTTTCACACGCAGGCCAAAAGCTGACATTTTTCATGCGGATTGAAGATATTTACCGTTGACAATATGATCCGGTACTCCTGTTTCCAGAAATTTCTGAATATTCTCACAGATCATCGGAATCGCCACCTCGCTCACATCCGGCACATCCCCGCCCACATGAGGTGTCAGAATAATATCCGGATTATCGCGCAGCCCTGAATCCGCCGCCGGTGGCTCCACCTCCGGCGTGTCAATGCCGGCTCCCGCCAGATTGCCGGAGGCAACCGCCTCCTCCAGAGCCTTGTCATCCACGATACCGCCTCTGGCCACATTGATCAGATAAGCGCTCTTTTTCATCAGCGAAAGCTGCTCTTTCCCGATCAGATGATAGGTAGAGTCCATCAACGGCACATGAATCGACACAAAATCCGCCGTTTTCAGTAAATACTCAAGGGAAGTGTATTCCATCCCAAATTCTTCTTCCATTTCCGGTTTCAGACGATAAGGATCATAGTATTTAACTGTCATTCCAAAAACCGCAGCTCTCTTTGCCACCTGGCGGCCCACATTTCCGCCGCCGACAATTCCCAGTGTTTTGTGATATAAAGTAGAACTCTTATCCAGGAAATCCAGCTTGCTCCAGTCTCCCTGGGCTATTTTTTTCTCATGTCCGGTCAGCTTTCTGCCCAGCGCAAGCATCATCATGATGGTCAGCTCCGCCACCGCGAAGGCATTGGCTCCCGGTGTGTTGCAGACATAGATGCCCCGCTTTCCGGCGGCCTCAATATCAACCGTGTCAAAGCCGGCTCCCCAGCGGATGATCGCCTTCAGACCCTTTACGCGCTCCATATCAGCCTCGCTCATCTTCAGCACCCGAAGCACAATAATGTCCGCCTCCGTCAGCGCCTCATATTCCTCCTGGGTTGAGACGCTGATCACCTGGGCCCCCGTCGGGGCAAGCATAGATTCAAATTTTTCAAAAACTCCTTTCGGATAGGGACCTCCAATTACAATTTTCATCGCCATTATTCTCCTCCTGTGTCCACTGTCCTCAGCCGGCCTCTGTCTGAGCGATTGTTTTTCTCATCGCGATAGCCACCACAAGCGCAATCATTAACGGGATCGTCATCACTCTCCACATCATCGGGTACCCCATGGTGCCGGCCACCCAGGCGCCCAGGGACGGGCCCACCAGATTGCCGAGGTCAACGCCCATATAGCTGGTGCTGCTGCCCGCTCCCCGTTTTTCAACCGGTACCGCCTTCATGCACAGGGCGTTTACCACCGGATGACACACGCCGTTTCCAAAGGCGGAGATGACTGCTGCCACCAGAAACATCCACAGACTGGTAGACACGCTGATCACAAAGAAAGCGATGATAGAGCACAGCAGCGCCGGTACAAAGACCTTTACAAAGCCCAGTCTGTCCGTCAGCCTGCCCACAATGGGCTTTGTGACAAGAAGCACCAGAGAATTGACCGTGAAATATATGCCGATGCCGCTTAATCCTCTGATCTGTGTCGCATAGATGACCAGATAGGAATTGATCAGGCAGGCGGCAATATACACCATGAACAGGAAAAACATGGGAAGCAGCGCTTCTCTGGCGATAAAATCACCCACATGAATCCGGAACTTTTCCTTTTTCTTCTCTTCCTTTTTGACCGGTTTGATCACAAGAGACATCATCGCCGCCACAAACACCAGCACAGATGCCGTCATAAACGTTGCCGGAAAGCCAAACCTGTCGCGGATGGCCAATCCTATGGTAGGCGCGATGGCCATGCAGATGGACTGCGCCAGGGTAAACATCCCCAGTCCCGTCCCCAGCTTTTCCCTGGGAAGGGCGTCGGTGGCCATGGCCAGATACCCTGTTGCCGTAAACGCCTGAGCAGCTCCCTGCAGCAGCCGGAAGGCGATTACCATGGTAACGGACTCAGAAAAGCTGTAGCCCAGGAAAGCAAAGGCCATCACCAGCATGGCGCCAAAAATAATAAATTTTCTCTCAAATCTGTCCAGCATGGGTCCTGACACAAATTTAAACAGAAGCGCCGTCAGCGCGAAGGCGCTGGCAACCACTCCCAGAATCTGTGTGGTTGCCCCCAGCGTGGACGCATAGGTTGTGACAAGAGTCTGCACCATGTACTGTCCCAGGTACATCATCGCATTTGCCAGAAAAATACAGGTAAAACGCGGATTCCAGACTCTGGTCACTGCTTTTTGACTTGATGTCACTTCACTCATAATCTCATATTTCCCTTTAACTGTTTTATGTAAGATTGTTCAGTTCCTTCACTCTGCAGCAGGAGACAAAATGTCCCGGCTCCACCTCCTGCAGCTGCTGCTTTTTGTGGCAGGCCTCGCAGGCGTAATTGCATCTGGCCGCGAAACGGCAGCCCTCCGGCGGATTGACAGGAGATGTAATCTCTCCCTTGAGCACAATCCGGTTCATTTTGTGATGGATGTCCACCGTCGGCAGCGCCGACAGAAGAGCTTTGGTGTACGGATGCAGCGGATTGGCAAACAGCGCCTCAGAGGAGGCCGACTCCACCAGCTGCCCCAGATACATGACACAGATGTCATTGGAAATATATCTCACCACAGACAGATCATGAGTGATGAACATATAGGTGAATTTCTTCTCCTCCTGAAGCTTCAGCAGAAGATTCAGAATCTGTGCCTGAATCGATACATCCAGGGAAGAAACCGGCTCGTCGCAGACCACGAATTTCGGGTCCAGGGCCAGGGCTCTGGCAATCACCACGCGCTGCCTTCTGCCTCCGTCCAGTTCATGGGGATAGGACATCCGCAGACGGGGAGCAATTCCCACCAGATCCATCATTTCCGTTGTTTTCTCCCTCAGCTGCGCCTTGCTGTACCGATGGGTCAGGATCAA
Source organism: Lachnospiraceae bacterium (assembly GCA_021199405.1). GTDB lineage: Bacteria > Bacillota > Clostridia > Lachnospirales > Lachnospiraceae > RGIG6307. Next base: position 22,270 of record JAJQID010000078.1, on the reverse strand, counting down.
CGGCTCCTGTATGGTCTCCTCCACCGTGTAGCGCGGGTTCAGAGAGGAATAGGGATCCTGAAAGATGATCTGTGCATTTTCCCTGTACTCCTTCAGTGCCTTGCGCTTCACATTGGTCACATCCTTACCGTCGAAAATGAACTGCCCTTCGGTGCTGGTCTCCAGATGTGTGAGCACTCTCCCAAGCGTGGATTTTCCACAGCCGGACTCACCTACCACGCCCATGGTCCTGCCCCGGCCGATGGAAAAAGTGACGTCGTCCACCGCGTGGAGCATTCCATGCTTTGTGGGGAAATATTTCTTTAAATTTTGTACCTGTAAGAGTTCATCCATGATCATTTCCCCTCCTGATTCTTCATTGCCAGCACGCACCGGCAAAGATGTCCCGGCGCCACCTCGCAAAACTCATTCTTTGTGGTCTTACACTCCTCCGTCGCGTAGGGGCAGCGGGGGTGGAATTTGCAGCCTTTGGGCAGATTTGTGGGATCCGGCGTCAGTCCCTCAATGGGTCTGAGCGGTTCGCTTCTGTCTAAGGACGGCAGAGAGCCAAACAGGCCCTGAGTATACGGATGTGTGGGATGATCGAAGACATCCTCTAATGAACCGCTTTCGATGATCTCTCCCGCGTACACTACCGCCACATCATCACACATCTCCGCCACTACGCCCAGATCATGAGTGATCAAGATCATGGAGGTGTTATTCTTTTCACGAAGATTACGGATCAGATCCAGCACCTGAGCCTGAATGGTCACATCCAGCGCCGTGGTGGGCTCATCCGCCAGCAACAGCTCCGGGTTACAGGCCAGAGCGATGGCGATCACCACTCTCTGCTTCATCCCGCCGGAAAACTGATGGGGGTATTCGTCATACCGTCCCGCCGGGATCCCTACCATCTCCAGCATTTTTTCGGCTTCCCTGCGGATCTCGGCCTTGCCAAGCTTTGTGTCATGCATTTCCAGGACTTCCGCGATCTGATCTCCCACCTTCATAACCGGGTTCAGCGCGGTCATGGGATCCTGGAAGATCATGGTGATTTTATCGCCGCGAATGGAGCGCATTTCCTCTTCCGATATTTTCAGAAGATCCTTACCCTCAAACCAGATCTCACCGTTTTTGACCTGAGAGGGCGGAACCGGAAGGACTCTCAGAATCGCTCTGGCGATGCTGGTCTTGCCGGCGCCGGTCTCCCCCACCAGCCCCAGGGTATGTCCTTTTTCCAGGCTGAAGGAAATATCGTTTACCGCATATACCGTTTCTTCTTTTAAAACGTATTGCACTTCAAGATTTTTTACTTCAAGAAATTTTTCCATCTGACAGCCCCCCTATTTCTTCAGCCTGGGATCCATGGCGTCTCTGAGTCCGTCTCCCAGCAGATTGGCCGCAAGCACCGTAATCACGATCGCGCAGCCAGGAATAATGGTCAAAAGAGGATACTTCATTATGTAGTCCCTTCCCGCGCTCAGCATGGCGCCCCATTCCGGAACACCTGTGGGAACGCCCAGGCCCAGATAGCTCAGTCCTGAAGCGCTCAGGATCGTGCTTCCGATACTCATGGTGCAGGATACAATCATGGGTGAAAAAGCATTGGGAAGCACATGCTTTGTGATGATGCGGAAGTTGGAGCAGTTGATGGAGGATGCGGCGTCCAGATACTCCATCTTGCGTACCTTTAATATGGAAGATCTCATCAGTCTGGCATTACTGGCGATACCGCTCACTCCAAGAGCCAGGATCGTGTTGCCGAAACCGTTTCCGAATACACAGACCAGAGCCAGATTGAGCAGAGTTCCGGGTACGGCCTGAATGACGTCCGTACAGCGCATGATCACCTGATCTACCGCTCCCCCAAAGAAGCCTGCAATGGCTCCGATGATCACCCCGCCGGCCAGAGATAAAAGCACCGCGCCGAAGGCCAGCACCAGCGAATATCTGGATCCATATATGATTCTGCTTAGCACATCCCGCCCCAGAGAGTCCGTTCCCAGCCAATGCTCCCAGCTGGGATTCTGGAAGGCGTTGGCCGGATCCATGGCGCTGTAATCGTAGGGCATGATCCACGGGGCAAAAATGGCCATCAAAATGATCAGTGTCAGAATCACCAGCCCAACCATGGCCATCCGATTATAAGAAAGCCTCTTCAGGATCGCTAACAGCTGGCTCTCCGACTTCAGCTTCTCAGTTTCCTTATTTGTCGTCGCTGTGTTTTCCAACTTTCTTCCTCCTTCCTCCGGATGTAAACTGTGCCTTGATTCTGGGATCCACAGCCGCCATCGCCAGATCCGTCAGCAGCATGATGAAGCTGAAGATGATGGACAAAAGGGCTACGCCGCCCAGTACCACAGTGGTATCTCTCTGATTCACCCCCGATACAAGATAATAGCCAATGCCCGGGATATTAAAGATGGTCTCGATGATCAGTCCGCCGCCGATCATGCTTCCGAAAGCGGAACCCGACACGGTGATCACAGGAATAAGCGCATTGGGAAGCGCATGCTTACGAATCACCTTTTTCTCCGGAACGCCCTTGGCTCTTGCCATGATGATGTAATCAGAATTGATAACATCCAGCATGGCCGACCTGGTCTGCCTGGCCTGTGCGGCCACCCCGTGGAAGGAATTTGCCACAAGCGGTAAGATCCAGTATTGAATCCCGCCCACGCCATAAGCGGGAAGCAGATTCAATTTATAGGAGAACAAAATCACGCACAAAAGCGCGAACCAGAACCCCGGCATGGAAATACCAATCAGGGCGGCTACCATTCCGGCAGCGGATCCCGGACTGTTGGGCTTTACCGCATTCCTCATACCCAGAGGAATTCCCACCGCCATGGAACAGACAATACTGGATAAAGCGATGATCAGCGAGTTTGGCAGCCTTTGCATCAGATCCTTTCCCACATCCGTCCCATTGATCAATGATGTTCCAAAGTCAAATTTGATAAACAGCTGATACAGATATCTTCCCAACTGTACAATATAAGGGTCGTTTAATCCCATGGATTCCCGCATCTCCTCCAGCTGTTCAGCAGTTCCCGTTCCCTGAAGCTTCACCGCCGCGGCATCCGATGGTGAAAAATACAGAATGGTAAACACCAGGATGACCACGCCGACTACCACAGGAATCATGAGCAATATTCTTTTGATAATATATCTCGCCATGAAATTCTCCTTTAGCTTTCAAAATTCCCCGGTATGTATGAATCCCTCAGACATACCGGGGAAAGGTTCTATAGCTGTAAAACAACAGTCTGCTTTTTACTCGAAATAGCTCCAGTCATCCGCGAACGTGCAGGCGGCCACCAGCATTCTGCCCTTGCCATTGTACACCACATCAGAAATGCCCACGTTCACGCAGTGATAATATTCTTCATTGATGAATGCGTAATAATAGCAGTTGTCCGCAATAATGGATTCCAGCTCATCCAGTTCATCCTGTGTCCAGTCCGGACTCAGACAATCCTGCATCAGCTCCTGCAGATACGGATCATCAACTCCATACTGGGTCATTCCATGAGCGTAGATCGACGCATCATTGATGGCCGCGAACTGATTTGCCTGGTAAATAGAGGTAATCGAGTAGCCAATGCACATATCCCATTCACCGGCAGTTACCGTCAGCTGCTTCTCACCATACACGTTATTCTCATACTGATCCACCACCAGGTTGATGCCAACCGCCTGCAGATAGGTGGAGATCATCTCAAAGTAGCTCTTCACTGACGCCAGAGAATTGATCGCGGCACGAAGGGTCACCTCCCCTTCCGCATATCCGGCCTCCGCCAGCTTTTCCTTTGCCAGTTCCGGATTGTAGGAATAGTAATCATCACTCCACCAGTCCTCATTAAAGCCATATAAGCCTCATTTCCAAGACCGCCGGGAACGGAGCCCAGACCGGACAGAACACCAACGTTCAGGCCCTCAGAATCAATGGCATAGCAGACCGCCTCACGAAGCGCCTGGTTGTTCAGCGGACTGTCCTCCGTGCAATTGAAAACCAGAAGCCGGAACATACCGATAGGAGACTTTTCCACATCATAGTTAGGCTCAGCGGACAGATCCTCCACCTGGCTGGTATCGATCTGGATCGCCATCTGTACCGAATCCTGCAGCAGAGCCAGATTAAGCTGAGTGGTCTCAGTCAGGAAGTCATATTCGATCACATCCACATTGGCCTCGCAGAGCTTCGGGACATCGTAGCCTTCGTCTGTCATCCAGAAGCTGTCCGCCTTCTCAATAATGACGTTAGCGCCGGCTGTGTACGACTGCAGCTTGTACTGGTTAGTGCCAACCGGGGTGGTTGCCATGCCATCGCTGCTGGCCTCGTAGGCCGCCTGTGTCGTCATCAGGCAGTTCTCACAGACCTGCTCCAGGGTGCCAACCGCGTTCGTGGTGAGAACCATCTCAAAATGAGTGTCATCGATCACATTGATGCTGTCCACATAACCCGCTGCGGCTGTGCCGCCCGCCACATGCTGCTCAATGCAAAACGCCACGTCGCTGGAAGTGAACGGATTTCCTTCAGTATCACAGATTCCCTCATACAGCTCAAATGAATAAGTCTGTCCATCCTCCGTGCTCCAGCTCTTGGCCAGCATACCGGTCATCTCCGATGTGGATACGCTTTCGCGAATGGCCAGCCACTGATAGATCTGCCCGAGAATTGCATCCGTATACGGGTTCGGACCCTGGAACGGGGATAGGGACTGTATCGCGTTCTTACATCCCACCGCAACCTTCGTTCTGCCGTTACTTCCTGTACTTGTTTCTCCAGTAGATGTTTCCCCGGAAGAGCTTCCTGTGCTCTCCGAACTGCTGTCTGAGGAGCTGCTCTCCGAACTGCTGCTCCCGCAGGCTGTCAGAAGTCCGGCGGAGCCAACCGCTACGCCGCCTGCCAGCATGCCCTTCATAAAGTCTCTGCGAGAAAATGCTCTCATCATAAATTGTTCCTCCCTTGATAATATATTTTAGGTACGATTTGTAATATGAATTTTGCTTTTTAGATATGATGACCGAACTTTTTTAGTTTTTTTCTCATATTTTTTTCAAATTCATATTATGTATTTTAAAATTTAACAAATTCATTTCTTTTTTTCAATATGTATTTTTACTGAAACAATTTTATTTTTTTCGTTACTTTTTACCAAAATTCGATTTTTCAGGTCTGAATTTCGGGCATAAATCAGGACGTTCCCTTCTTCCCGGATCGTAAACGTCAAAAAAGCGATGAAGTTTTTTCCATTTTACTTCACCGCTTTTATTTCAATCTGAAACTATATTTTTGTGCTTTTTATTTTTGTTTATCAGTCCGTCTCTCTTTCTCTTGAATTTTATACGGTCATCATTTATAATCATTTTTGCCCGTGAGCAGAAAAAAGAACTGTATCACAGACACCATATTGGAGGAGAATACATTGCTCCTTCTCAAAACAAGGGATGAAATTTCCCGAAAATCGGGATATCAGGCTCCGTAATTCATCTTAATTATTTTCAAATCAAAGGAGTGAATTTTTATGATGTATCTTCTGTTCATCGTCGGACTGGTGCTGCTGATTTACGGGGGTGACTGGTTCGTGGACGGCGCCACCGGCATCGCCAGGCGTTTTCACCTGCCGGAGCTTCTGATCGGCGCCACCGTGGTGTCCATCGGCACCACTCTGCCGGAGGTCATGGTTTCCACCACCTCCGCCATCCAGGGGCACAGCCAGATTGCCTACGGCAACGCCATCGGCTCCATCATCTGCAACACAGCCCTGATTGCCGCTATCAGCGCCGCCGTCAGACCGTCAGCAGTCAATAAAAAGACCCTGCGCACGCCTGTGATCTTCTTTTTCATCGCAGCCGCCTTCTATGTGGCGGTAGCTTATACCTCCGGCTATTTTTCCCGCCCCATCGGCGTCATTTTACTGATCATCTTTGTGCTGTATATGATTGCGAATGTGATGGGAATGAAAAATGAGCCGAACGGGTCGGATACCGCCTCAGCGGCTGAAGCCACCCATGGCGGTGACACGGAAAACAATGAGGAGGACAGTGCGGACGATCCTGTCTGGAAGCTGATCCTTCTCCTAGTCGTCGGTGCGGTATTGATTGCCATTGGCGCCGACCTGCTGGTGGACAACGGCACCCTGATTGCGGAGGCGCTGGGCGTCCCGGAATCCGTGATCGCCCTGACCTTCGTAGCTCTCGGCACCTCGCTGCCGGAGCTGGTCACCGCCATCACCTCCCTCATCAAGGGGCACAGCTCCCTGTCTCTGGGCAACGTGATCGGTGCAAATGTGTTCAATCTGGTACTGGTCTGCGGTCTGTCCATCACGGTATCGCCCTTCAGCATTCCACAGAATTCCACTCTGTTCGGGATCAATTCCTCTCTGGTGGTGGATCTGCCGGTGATGCTCCTGGTGATGATTTTGCTGACCGCTATACCCCTGGTCAAAGGGAAGACAAGCCGCCTGCAGGGCATCCTGCTGCTGGCAATTTACGCGGCGTTCTGCGTGTATCAGTTTGTGCTGGGGTGAAAAAACATTGACAGCAGTTTTCTCATAGCGTATAATAATTCAAAGTGCAAAGAAACCAAGCGCAAAGCGAAGGAGGTGTTGCCTATGTTGCAGAATGCTGACATTGTACTTGACAGACGAACCGTAAGTATTTCGTCCAAGCGTCAGATCACCATTCCCCAGAAATTTTTTGCGGAGTTAGACTTTCATGACAGGGCGGAGTGCATTTTACTGGAAGATGAACTGATTATCAGACCTGCAAATCACACTGACAGCGGAGAGTTCGCTGATCTGATCCTCGAGGATTTAATCAACGAGGGATACAGTGGCAAGACATTGCTGGCTGAGTTCAGAAAGCGGCAAAGCCAGGTCCGTCCCGCAGTCGAGAAAATGATCAGGGAAGCGGATCAGGCGGCTCACGGTGAAGGTAAATTTTATACCTTTGAAGAAGTATTCGGTGAGGAGGATTAATCAATATGGCTGAAATTATCTTTCTACCTCCCGCCAGAAAATACTTTAAGAAGCTGAAAGATAAAAAGCTGAAAAAGCTATATGAAGATGCAATAAATGAACTTCGCGAAAACCCTGAAATCGGAGAACGAAAAACCGGGGATCTGAACGGCATATACTGTTATGATATCTATTACAATCGGACAAATTATGAGCTTGCCTACAGAATCAATTATCTGGACGACAAAATTTTAGTTATCATCATGGCAGGAACCAGAGAAAATTTTTACAATGAATTGAGAAACTATCTTTTTTAAAAGCTGCAAAGCAATGCCGTGCGGAAAGAAAAAATCCACACGGCATTTTGTTTTCCGACCTGCCATTCAGCACTTTAAAGCACTGTAGCATGTCCTAACCCAGGCAATTTATTATTCATCACATAATCGCCGCCCCGATATCATGGCGCATATATTTTCCTTCAAAATCTATCCATTCGGTAGCCGCGTAAGCCTTCGCGCGAGCTTCCTTTAAATCCGCGCCGGTGGCTGTAATCCCGACAACTCTGCCGCCGTTGGTGACAATGCCGTCCTCCGTCGCCTTGGTGCCCGCATGGAAGCAGAAATAATCGTCCTTCCCTTCAAAGGCTTCGAAGCCGGTCATCAGCTTCCCTTTCTCATAATGTACCGGATAGCCATCGCTTGCCAGCACCACGCAGACTGCGGCGTTATCTGTGAATTTCAGATCTATCTGATCCAGAGTGCCGTCGATGCAGGCCTCCATCACCTCAATGATATCATTCTCCATCCTTGGCAGCACCACCTGCGCCTCCGGATCGCCGAAACGGGCATTGTACTCTAAAACCTTCGGGCCGTCCGCGGTCAGCATCAGTCCAAAGAAAATGATGCCCCTGAAGGGCCTGCCCTCCGCAGCCATGGCCGCAACCGTCGGTTTATAGATGGCCTCCTGACAAATGGCGTCAATTTCCTTCGTATAGAAAGGACTGGGGGAGAAGGTACCCATACCTCCGGTATTCAGACCCGTGTCGCCATCCCCCGCCCGCTTATGATCCTGGGCGCTGGTCATGGTCTTAATGGTCTTTCCATCCACAAAAGAAAGGACGCTGACCTCACGGCCGGTCATGAATTCCTCCACCACCATGTGATTGCCGGCGCTGCCAAACTGCTTGTCCAGCATAATGGTTTTCACACCGGCCTTTGCTTCCTCTAAGGTATTGCAGATCAGCACACCCTTGCCCAGCGCCAGACCATCCGCCTTCAGCACAATAGGCATTCTGGCTGTTTCCAGATAATTCAGAGCGGCATCCGGGTCATCAAAGGTCTCATAAGCTGCGGTGGGAATATGATATTTTTTCATTAAATCCTTGGAAAAAGCCTTGCTGCCCTCCAGAATGGCGGCGTTCGCCCTGGGACCAAAGGCACGGATACCGTTTTTCTCAAAGACATCCACCAGACCGCCCACCAACGGGTCGTCCATACCCACGATGGCCAGGTCAATTTCCTTTTCCCTGGCAAAAGCTGCCAGAGCATCAAACTCCATGGCGCCGATGGGCACGCATTCCGCAATCTGCGCGATACCGGCATTGCCCGGTGCACAGTATATTTTGCTTACCTTCTGACTCTTTGCCACACTCATGGCGATGGCGTGCTCTCTGCCGCCGCCGCCCACAATCAATATCTTCATGTTTTCTCCCATCCTGTCATATCCATTTGATCATACAACCTGCCACCTGATCAGTGACATGCATACCAATTGTTATTGATCCAACTGCTCTCATGATCAGGCAGTATGACATATATTTGTCTCTCACATTCGTGTCCTGCCATCGGTAGCGTCATACACTCTTCCCTGACAGTCGTATCCTCCCGTTGGCAATATCGTCGATGGCCTGAGGCAGCAATACCCACTCTGCCTCCTCCATGACCCTTCTCTGTAATACCTCCGGCGTATCGCCCTCCTGCACATACACCGCCTTCTGGGAAATGATCCTGCCGGTATCCATTCCCTTATCTACAAAATGCACCGTGGCTCCGGTCACCTTGACGCCGTACTCCAGCGCCTTTTCATGCACATGCAGGCCGTAATACCCCACACCGCAGAAGGAGGGAATTAATGCTGGGTGGATGTTGATGATCCGTCCCTCAAAGGCATCCACCATAGCCGGCGGAATGGCCACCAGGAAGCCGGCCAGCACAATCAGGTCGGGATTCAACTCCTCCATCTTCTTTGTAAAAGCCTCATTGAAGGCTCCACGATCCGGATAGCTTTTGGGGGAAAGGCACAGCGCCGGAACGCCATGATTTTTCGCCCGGTCCAGCGCTTTCGCGCGGGCGTTGTTGCTGATCACCGCCATGATCTCGGTATTTGTAATTTTTCCACTGTCCATGGCGTCCATGATTGCCTGCAGATTGGTGCCCCCGCCGGACACGCACACTACGATTTTCAGCATAGGTCTACTCCTTTTCTCCGGTCTTATAATGAAATCCAGACTTTTACATAAGGCCGTTTCTTTTCATCAGCCAGCAGCCTTAACACAGATCTACGCCCTTTTCTCCGGCCTCGCAGCGCCCAACGATATACGCCTGCTCTCCCGCTGCCTGCAGGACTTTCACTGCAGCCTCCGCATCAGCTGCATCCACAGCCAGCACCATACCCAGTCCCATATTGTAGGTATTGTACATCATCTGCTCCGCGATATCACCCTTCTTTTGCAGCAAATCAAAAATCGGCGGAATTGGATAGCTGTCCTTCTCCACCACGGCCCGGATGCCCTCCGGCAGCATGCGGGGAATATTCTCATAAAAACCACCGCCGGTAATATGGCTGCACCCCTTGATGGTAATCCCCGCTTCCTTTACCCTCTTTAACGCTTTTACATAGATGCGGGTGGGCGTCAAAAGCGTTTCCCCCAGCGTAGCGCCCAACTCCTCATAATAAGTATTCAGGCTCTCCAAAGTCATATCAAAGACCTTGCGCACCAGAGAAAAGCCGTTGGAATGAACTCCGGAGGAGGCGATTCCCACCAGCACATCCCCGGGCCTGATATTCTCTCCCGTGATCATCTCCGACCGCTCCGCTACGCCTACGGTAAAGCCTGCCAGGTCATATTCCTCCTCCGGCATTAAGTCCGGATGCTCCGCGGTCTCCCCGCCAATCAGAGCCGCGCCGGACTGCAGACACCCTTCCGCCACGCCCTTGACAATCTGGGCGATCTTTTCCGGAATATTTTTGCCACAGGCGATATAATCCAGGAAAAATAACGGCTCGCCGCCCGCGCAGGCCACATCGTTGACGCACATGGCCACACAGTCGATTCCCACCGTATCGTGCCTATCCATCAGAAAAGCCAGCTTGATTTTGGTGCCCACGCCGTCCGTGCCGGACAGAAGCACCGGCTCCTTCATGTCCTTGATTTTCTCCAGGGAAAAGGCGCCGGAAAAGCCGCCGATTCCTCCCAGCACCTCAGGCCGCATGGTCTTTTTTACATGCTCCTTCATCAGCTCTACCGAACGATAGCCTGCCTCAATATCCACTCCAGCGTTTTTATAATCCATAGTATACATTCTCCTCATATATGTATTACCCGCAGGCATTTGCTGCCGGCAGACTCAAAACGGCATATAGTCATTTACTATACTCTCATTCCGAGAACCAGCCGCCCCTTCAAGTCAATAATTTTTATATCCGACCTCCTGCAGCCTTGCATCTTTCTTCTGCACCGACTCCTTTAGCGACGCCGAATACTCCTTCAGCCTCTGCAAAAGCGCCGGATCGGACGTGGCCAGAATCTTTGCCGCCAGAAGCCCGGCGTTGGCTCCGCCGTTGATAGCCACCGTGGCCACAGGAATCCCGCTTGGCATCTGCACGATGGAATACAGAGAATCCCTTCCTCCCAGACTGGAGGTATGCATCGGAATTCCAATCACAGGCATGGGAAAAATTGCCGCGCACATACCCGGCAGATGAGCTGCCATGCCCGCTCCCGCGATAATCACCTTGAACCCCTTCGCCTCCGCTCCCTTCGCATACTCATAAAACACATCCGGCTCCCTGTGGGCTGAGATAATCGCCATCTCATAGGAAATCCCCAGCTGCTCCAGAATGTCCGCCGCCTTCGCCATCACGGGCATATCCGAATCACTGCCCATCACAATTCCAACCTGTGCCATCCTTTATCCTCCCGTTATCAAAAAAAGTTTTGTTTTACAATCCCGCGTTAAAAATCCATGCCAGACTTGCCAGCGCCGCCAGATTACAGACAAGGCCAATCCAGCCAAAACGGTGAAACTGCTCCCCATCGGAGATACAGATCAGGGACATGATCAGCCCCGCCACCGACAGCACCATCATCAGAAAGGCCGCAAAGCCCATGGACAGGGTAGCCTCTCCCCGCATGGAAAAGGTTCTGTATGTCAGAAGAGCCAGCCCCGCCACGTTGATCAGACCGAACGTAAAGCCCAGAATCCCCGAGGGCTTATGGGTTTTGACCACATATTTGAATTTTCTTTTTCCTTTTTTCATTTTTTATCGCCAAACATCTGATACCCCGGATTTCTTCGCGCTTTGCGCTCCCGAAATCCTCAAAACATTCGAAATCCGCTCATTTTTCTGCGAAAAATGGCTACTTTCTCATGTTTTGGCGGGCCATAATTCATGAATTGGATCGCAAGCGCTCCATTCATGACTTTCTGACCCTGGTATCATCAAAATATCAGCTTATTCCGCTCCTTTAACAGCCTGCCTCCGCCCACAATCATCAGAATACCTCCGGCCACGCCGACTATGATGGTGACAACTCCGACAACAATGCTCATGCTTCCTACCACTGACATGCTTTTGTGAATTTTTTCCTGCATTTTAGTCCTCCTGACATTATTCTTTCATATTTTCCGTCATTTATTTTGTAATAAACGACTTTATGTCGTTTACCATAGTGTCGCTCGCCGGCTGCATAAGCAGCCATTCCGTCTCCGTCATCTGTCAATGAGGCTCCTCAGGCGCCATACTGCGCGTAATAAGCGTCCAGTGCGGCCTTGATGGTATCGTCGATCACAATCTGGCCGCGATAGGGACGATTGTACAGATACTCCGTCACCTCTGCCATGGTCACAATGGAGCGGGCTTCGATCCCGTATTTTTCCTTAATCTCCTGCAGGGCGCTGACCTGACCGTCCTTTCCCTTCTCCATTCGGTTTAAGGACACCATCAGACCCTTCACCTCCACATCCGCCTGAGCCTTCAGAATCGGACAGGTCTCCTCAATAGATTTGCCCGATGTGGTCACATCCTCGATGATCACCACCCGGTCTCCGTCCTTTAAATCGCTGCCCAGCAGAATGCCCTTATCCCCGTGGTCCTTGACCTCCTTGCGGTTGGAGCAATAACGGATTTCCTTTCCATACAGCTGAGAATAGGCGATCACTGTGGCCACAGACAGCGGAATTCCCTTATAGGCCGGTCCAAACAGCACATCAAAATCATCTCCGAAATTCTCATGAATCGCTCTTGCGTAATACTCTCCCAGCTTCTGCAGCTGAGCGCCGGTCACATAAGCTCCCGCGTTCATAAAAAAGGGGCTCTGCCTGCCGCTCTTTAAAGTAAACTCACCGAATTTGAGCACATGAGAGTCCACCATAAATCCGATAAAATCCTGCTTGTACTGTTCCATTTTCTTCCTCCCGACTTTGAATATCGTTCTGTTTCTGACTGTTCGATCTTATCATATTTATGGTATATTTTCAATCCAGAAAAATATGCTTATTCCTTCCTCTTTCGTATATCAAAATGTCCGGACCACACAGGTCAGAATTCTCAGTGTAACCGTCAGATCACACCAGTCGTTTAAAAATCAATCACACATATACTGTAATCCTCAAGCAGCACCGCTATCCCCTGATAGCTGCATGCGGCATAAATCACATTTCCTTCCAGTCCCGCCAGATATAAATCAATCTCCTCCTCCATCCCGCTGTCGTAAGCCGAAAAATGCGCCCTTCCATCCTCATCCACGGCGACACAGCAGCTATACCCCATGCAGACCGTTTCAATTCTCTCAAAATCAGCCCCCAACTCCTGTTCCATATCAGAGTATACCTCCACAGTTCCATCACTCTTCACGGCGATACATCTGTCTGCGGAGGCGCAGGCAGATATGCTGACAATCCGGTCTGTTGAAACCTGACTTAAGGTAACGGATCCTGATGAATCAGACTCATGAAAACGATATTTTACCAGATACACCTTCCCTGAGGCCGTCCGCAGGAAGCTGCCCGAGATCTCCTCCACGGTCTCCTCTTCAGCAAGAGAATCCGTGACGGAATATCCTGTTCCAGCGTTGAACAGCTCCACCTGCCCGTCCTCGTACAGAACCATCACCTCTTCATTGACAATGTTTTTATTTAACTGCCTTACCTTCCTGTCTGCAGTCTGTTTTACGATCTCATCCGCATTGTAAAATATTCCCGCGGAGCCCAGACCATAGCTTTGATACTCAGACTCCTCCGGCAGGTCGGCGATGATTTCTCCATCCACAGAAACAGCACAGAAATTATCACCGGGATAAACCTCAGCCATCTTCTGATAGCTCTCATAAATAATCCAGCCGCCATCCTCATACAGGTAAACCGTCTGGTCTGCGCCCACACAGGGATTTAAATTGAAAAAAGTAAACTGAGACGGCGCCTGAGGAAAATTACAGCCTTCGATCTCCGTCACTGTGAAGCCTGGTCCGCTCAAAGAGGCTTCCGTTTCACTTTCCTCCGTTATGGAAATCTCCACATCTGCTCCCGCATTGGCTGCCTCCTGTTCCCCGTCACCTGAATCTGCCATATTCCCACTGCAAGCGACAAGCATCAGGATTAGCAGTGCAGACAGCGTACCGACAAATAATTTTCCGCTCATTATTCCAGGTCCCCCTCTTCTTCCTGTATTCCCTTACGCAAAAGGAGCCGCCGGCTGGCCTGCTCCTTTTGCTTTCTGTTTCCCGCTTTAAACCTCCTCCACCTTAATGGTGTTGGTATTGCCCTTTCTGCCGCCGATCTGACCGCCGGTCAGCACCACATTGTCGCCCTTCTGCAGATGGAAGGTTTCCTTCGCCTTCAGCATGGCGAAATAGAACATCACATCCATAGAGGTGACCTCCTCGCAGAGCACCGGCGTCACGCCCCAGCTTAAATTCAGCTTGCGCCACACGCTCTCGGAGGTGGTCATGCCCAGAATATCTACCGGGCAGCGGAAACGGCTGACCAGCCGGGCGGTTCTGCCGCTTAAGGAATTGACCACGATAGCCTTTGCCCCCACGTCAATGGCCATGGCGGCCGTGGCATGGGAGATGGCGTCCAGATTGTTCTGCGCCTCAAAGTCTGTCTTATAGAAAAGGGTCCTGTAATTGATCTGCTTTTCCGTGTATTCCGCGATTTCCGCCATGGTTTTCACAGCCTTCACCGGATATTTGCCCGCGGCGGTCTCCCCGGAAAGCATGATGGCAGAAGTGCCGTCATAGACGGCGTTTGCCACATCGGAGAGCTCAGCTCTGGTGGGACGGGGATGCTGAATCATGCTCTCCAGCATCTCAGTGGCGGTGATAACCCGGCTGCCCAGCATACGGCATTTATTGATCAGATACTTCTGCACGGAGGGCACCTCCACGCCGGGAATCTCCACGCCCAGATCTCCTCTGGCCACCATAACGCCGTCGGCTACCTCGCAGATAGCGTCCACATTGTCCACGCCGGAGCGATTCTCAATCTTGGCCACAATCTCCACCTGCTTGCCGCCATGAGCATTCAGGAAATTGCGCAGATCCGTCACGTCCTTTTTATTGGAAACAAAGGAAGCCGCCACAAAATCCACATCATTTTCAATGCCAAAAAGAATATCCGCCTTGTCCTGCTCGCTGAGATAGTCGTGATCCATGACCTTATTGGGGAAATTCATACTCTTGCGATCGCTTAAAACTCCGCCTGCCATGACCTTGCAGACGGCGTCCTTCCCCTGAATTTCCTGCACCTGAAGAATGATCAGACCGTTATTCACCAGTACCGTATCTCCGGGTTTCAGATTCTCCGCCAGCTTATCGTAGGTCACGGAAACCCTGGTCTCATCCCCCACCACGTCCTCGCTTGTCAGGGTAAACAGATCCCCCTCCTTCAGGGTCACCTTCCCGTTTTCAAAGGTCTTGATTCTGTACTCCGGTCCCTTGGTGTCCAGCATAATGGCGATGGGAAGCCCCAGCTTCTCCCGCACCTTTTTGATCAGCGCAATGGTCTCTCCATGCCCCTCATGGGTACCATGGGAGAAATTCAGCCTTGCCACATTCATGCCGGCAAGGCACATATCCGTCAGCACCTGCTCATTATTGCATGCCGGTCCGATGGTGCAGATAATCTTTGTTTTACGCATAGCCGCTCCTTTGCTCGTCGTCTGTTACTATTTACAGCCAGTTTGAATAGTAACTGTCGCTTCAGATTTTTTATTATTCTAGCATAGTATTTCCGATTTTGCCATAAAAAGCGCGTAAAATGGAATTCTTTTTTCCACAAAACAGCACCTGCCGAGTATCCATCTCTGATTCTCGACAGGTGCTGTTTCTTCTGTTCTGTTTTCCTGCATCCGCTCAGAATTGCGGCAGCTTTTTACTCCTGCGTAATATCGCTTCCAAAATACTGAATGGAAATCTCGGAGAGCGTTCCGTTCTCAGAGATAGTCGCGATGGCCTCGTTGATGGCCTCCCTTAAGGATGCGGAGTCATCGCCCTTTCTGGTGGGGATCACCACATTGGAGGCTTCCTCAGTCAGAGCTACAATCTTTAACTCCGCGTCCGGATGCACATCCATATAATCATAATAGGATACCTCCGCGTTCAGAGTAGCGTCCACACGGCCGGAAAGCACCAGCTCCAGCGTCTCATCCAGACTGTCCACACCGGTCACCTCCGCGCCATAGCTCTCCGCCAGATCCATATAGGTGCTGGCGATGCTGTTGGCGGTACTCTTTCCATCCAGATCCTCAAAGGTGGTAATTTCCTCATTGTCCGAGCGCACAATCAGCGCCGTGCGAATGTAAGCATAGGGATCGGTGAAATCATATTTCTCCGCCCGCTCCTCAGTGTACTCTACACCGTTGACCACCAGATCATAGCGTCCTGCGTCCAGACCGGCCAGCAGGCTGTCCCAGTCGCCCTCCACGAAGGTCACCTCCACGCCAAGCTCCGCCGCGATCGCACGGGCGACGTCCGCGTCAAAGCCTACCAGATTGTCATCCTCATCATGATAGCTCCAGGGAGCCCAGTTGCCCTCCAGCGCAACGATGATTTCTCCCGCCTCCAGAATGGACGCCAGCTGGTCGTCAGCGGTTTCCTCTGCGGCTTCCCCATTTTCACTCTCTGAACTGCTCGAACTGCCACAGCCCGCCAGAGCTCCAAGCGTCATCGCAGATGCCAGCAACAGTGCCAGAATTTTCTTTTTCATAATATAATCATCCTCCTTCATATATTTTATAACTTTAAGAACTCCCTTGTCCTCTCCATCCTCGGATGGGCAAAGAATTCCTTACTCTCTCCCTGCTCCACAATGCGTCCGCCTTCCATGAAAATCACCTTTTTGGACACATCCTGGGCAAAGCTCATCTCATGAGTCACCACCAGCATGGTCATGCCCTCATTTGCCAGATCCCGCATGACCGAAAGCACCTCCCCGATCAGCTCCGGGTCCAGCGCTGATGTAGGCTCATCAAAAAAGATAATCTCCGGATCCGTGGCAAGAGCCCTCGCGATGGCCACCCGCTGCTGCTGCCCGCCGGAAAGCTGATAAGGATAATAATCATACCTGTCGGACAGACCCACCTTATCCAGCATTCTTTTGCCAATCTCATTTGCCTGATTTTTTTCCATTTTTCTGCCCACAGTCAGACCTGTGGTCACATTCTGCAGGGCTGTTTTATTTAAAAAAAGATTGTAGCTCTGGAATACAAAGGCTGTCTTTTTGCGAAGCCTGGCCACATCCTTTTTGGAAATATGGCCCAGCTGAAATTCCTCGCCATCAAAAATCAGCCTGCCGCTGTCCGCCGTCTCCAGGAAATTGATGCAGCGCAGCAGCGTAGTCTTGCCGGAACCGCTGGGGCCCAGCACCGCCACCACATCCCCCTTATCCACAGAGATATCAAGTCCCCTCAGGACTTCAAGATCACCGAATTTTTTGTGGATATCATGAATTTCAAGCATCATGTCCGGTTCCCTCCCCGGTATTTATTCAAGTATTTCTCCCCCACACTCTGCAGCCAGGTCAGGACGGTGGAGAAAATCAGATACACGAAGCCAGCCTCCATATACAAAAGCAGCGGCTCATAATAAGTAGCGTTGATTCTCTGAGCCGTCATCATGATCTCCTGAACCGTGATCACGGAGGCTAAGGAGGTATCCTTCACCATACTGATCAGGGCGTTGGAAAGGGACGGAAATGCCGTGCGCATGGCCTGTGGAAGCACAATATGCCACATGATCTGAACATAATTCAATCCCACGCAGTAGCCTGCCTCGATCTGACCCTCAGACACGGATTCAATCGCCGCGCGCATGGTCTCTGCGGCGTAAGCGCCCTCATTTAAAGCAAATACAAGCACTGCCGCGGGAAAGGCGTCTATCAGGATGCCAACCCTGGGCAGCCCGTAAAACACCACAAAAAGCTGTACCAGCAGAGGAGTTCCCCGGAAAATCCAGATATAGAATCTGGCCAGCTGCTTAAAAACAGGCAGATGGGCCACCTGCACCAGAGCCACCACCAGAGAAATGACCATGGCAAGTGAAAAGCCCAGAATAGTCAGGGGTACCATAGTCTTAAAGGCGGCGCTCATCAGCCTGGGGAAGGCTTCTACCAGAATTTGTATCACTCGTTCATCCATAATGATATATGTATCTTTCTTTTAAAAAAGCTTGCTTTTTTCAGATTTCTCTCATATAGTATACACATAACAAACCATAAATCAAGAATGCACTTTTTTTATAGATACTTACCAAAAAGTAAGCATATAAAATTCCTGTCGCCGTTCATAGACAACTGGCGGCAAATCATACGAGGAGCACCCATAATGGAAAACACTGACAAAATTCCCTGTTTTTGCCCCCTGCACAAGACCATGTCCATGATCGGCGGCAAATATAAAACCGAGATTCTGTGGAATTTGATGGAGCACGGCACACTGCGCTACAGCGAGCTGCACCGATTCATGCCCACCGCCACCGACAAAATGCTGGCTCAGCAGCTAAGGGAGCTGGAAAAAGACGAGCTAATCACCCGCACAGTCTATCCGGTGGTGCCGCCCCGCACCGAATACGCTCTGACTGCCTTCGGCGAGAGCCTGATTCCCATTCTGGACGCCATGTGCGAGTGGGGAGAAAACTATCTGAGCATCAAACAGAAATGTCAGAAAAAGGCACAGTAGATGCCGCGCCTTTTTCCGAACATTTTTCCGTTATCTGCTTTCCAGTGCCTGGGCGATATCCGCCTGCATATCCAGCGCTGCCTGCCTGGAGGCCTCCGCGAAGCGCTCCGGTCCAAAGGCCTTATATTTCTCCTGCTGCCATGCCGCGATGATTCCCCGGGAGGAGTTTACAACAGCGCCCAGCCCGTCCTCATTGAAGAAATGCACAAGGTCGGTGCCCTTCGCGCCCTGCGCTCCGTAGCCCGGCACCAGAATATAGGATTTCGGCATAATCTCACGCAAAATCTTTCCCTGCTCCGGGTAAGTGGCACCCACCACAGCTCCCACATAGCTGTAGCCGCTCTCTCCCACAAAATCGCTGCCCCACTGGGCCACCTTCTCACCCACCCACTCATATAAGGGACGACCTTCAATCAGACGATCCTGGAACTCTCCGCTGCTGGGATTGGAGGTCTTGGTCAGGATAAACAGACCCTTTTTCTCTTCCTTGCATACCTTCACAAATGGCGCCACCGCGTCCGTTCCCATGTAGGGATTGATGGTGGCAAAATCCTCATCAAAGCCGTAAAATTTCTGACCTCCCACCTGAACCTTTCCAAGATGCCCCACAGCATAAGCCTCGGAAGTAGAGCCAATATCGCCTCTTTTGATATCACCGATCACCACCAGATCCTTCGATTTGCAGTATTCCACTGTTCTCAGGAAGGCCTTCACTCCCTCCAGGCCAAACTGCTCATACATGGCAATCTGCGGCTTCACCGCCGGCACTATATCATAAATCGCGTCCACAATTTCCTTATTATACTGCCAGATGGCCTCTCCGGCTCCCTGAAGGGTCTCGCCGTACTCCGCGAACGCCTTCTTCTGAATCTGCTCCGGAATAAATTTCAGCATCGGATCCAGCCCCACCACAATGGGTGCCTGGGTCTTTTTGATTTTGGATATGAGTTTGTCAATCATAGGTGGTTTCCTTTCTTTCAAAACTGTCAGACACTGCCACTTCTCCCACGCAGGCAAAAGCATCCGCTGCGCAATCAGTTCAATCATCAGAAGCCGCCGTGTCCGTACCGGATAAGATTGTAGCAAAGCCTGAAAAAAAAGTCAATCGCAGACAATATATCAACACAAGCTCCAGAAACATGCGTTTCCTCACGGACGATATATCGACCCAAAATCTACAACATTCTTGAAAAAACGGATTTTTGCTGAAAAATATGTTTTAATTTCCGTAAAAGCGTAAAAAGAGTTACAGATTCAGTTCAAATCATCAGGAGTCCCGCATGAACCCAGTCTACAGATATTTATTCGGCAGACAGCTGCGGAAGCTGCGCCTGGAGCGCGGCCTGCAGCAGAAAGCCGTTGCCGCCAGTCTGCATATCAGCCCTTCCACCTATTCCAACTATGAAAACGGCATTTTTCTGCCGGATCTGGAGACACTGCTTTTGCTTGCTGACCTGTTCGGAGTTTCCCTGGACGTGCTGGCGGGGAGGGACGAAATCAAATAAAATCAACGGTATTCAGTCTGTTTTTATTTCTGATGACCAGGGAACTGTCACAGATTATTTTACGACAGTTCCTGATTTTGAAGCGACAACTCATTCGTCAGACTCTTTCCATCAGAAATAAAGGTAATCGTGCCCTGGGTGTCCGTCCTGAAAATTTCCGCGCCCACTTTTTCCAGACGGCGCAGCGTCTGATCATGGGGATGGCCGTAATCATTGCCCTCCCCGCAGCTGATGACTGCGTACTGAGGCTGAATCGCATTCAGCAAAAGCTCTGTGGAGGAAGTATAGGAGCCGTGGTGTCCCACCTTGTATACTGTGGCTCTCAGGTTTTGTCCTTTCTCCACCAGCTCCTCCTCCGCTTCCGCCTCCGCGTCCCCGGTAAAAAGGAAGCTGTTGACCCCATGGTCCACTCTCAGACAGATAGAGGTATTGTTGGGCGTATCCCACTCTCCCACCGGTCCAAGGAATGTGACCGTCGCGCCGCCAAGCTCCACCTCATATCCGGCATCAGGGAGCCAGGCAGTCAACTGCTCCTCCTCCAGTGCTTCCATCAGATTTAAATAGGAAGAATTCTCTTTTTCAAAATCAGAGAAAAACACCTCCTCCACCTCAAACTCCCGCAGAATATCCGCGGCTCCTCCGATGTGGTCGGAATCGGAATGAGTCAGCACCAGATACTCGATCATGTCAACCTCATATTCATACAGGTAAGAAATGATCAGCTCCGTATCCTCATATCCCCCTGTATCGATCAGCATGGTCTCCCCGTCGCAGAGTAAAAGTGCAGCGTCCGCCTGTCCCACATCCAGATAAACCACTTCAAGGAGGCTCCCCTCCGGCAGCGTCCCTGACAGTCTTTTGTCCTGATACTGCCGCAGAAGCCAAGGACCGAATTCCTTCAGGGAAAATATGGCAAGCAGCGCCAGAAATCCTGCAAAAACAGTGACATAAAAACGAAGCCTTATGGATTTTTTCTTTCTTTTTTTATTATGAATATCAGTCAATGCACTGTTTCCTGTTCCCGCATTACCATATCTGTCTCTGAACTCTAAATAATAAACGACTTTATGTCGTTTACTATAGCGCCGATCGCGGGCTGCGTTAGCAGCCATTCCTTGCGTGATCGTGTGCATCATCTTTATAGTGAACGACAAATTATTTTTGTCGTTCACTATAATTTTTTCTTTTGTATATTGCCAAAAACTCTTCCTTCGTGTATAATACACTTAACAAGGGAGCCGGAAGGTGAGTGCGGATCACCCGACCCGGCGAAAATCTGTTAAGTTGCTATCTGAAATAGCCGTTCCAGACTTTGTAGAGCGCAGGACGGCTATTTCTTATTTTTCATATTCAGAATTGCAACGATCAGAGACGCAAACGTCAGCAAAACCATGAATTCTTCGTATGTACTCATAATAATCACCTCTTTCCGTAAGGTCTTGGATTGGGTGAGAGCACGTCCCCCGGCTCCCCGGGTAAATACACTATTTAAACGTACTATAGCACATATCGAACAGATGTTCAAGTAAAAGACGGCAAAGTCTTTATATAGCCTCATGAACGCTGACTTTTCACTTTTATTTTCTGAAATCATTCACATGTACAATTATTCCACAACATACAGATAGCTTGTCACCGCATACAAAATCTGCCCGTCATACTCCACTCTGGACCAGCCGGCGTCCCCGTCATATCCGGTTCGATGAACGGTCTCACCGTATTGCAGCTCATAATAAACCGTGGCGTTCCCCTGAGAGGTACTGGGCTCCGTCCGCAGATTGGTGCTCATTTTCGGGGAAACGGTATCATCACAGGCCGTGAAAATAATCACCCGCCCGTCCGCGGTGGTCACCCTGTCCGGGTCCGCCGCCACCTCCCCGGTGGTCTGCCCTGACAAATCCGTGGTCAGCAGACTGCTGACCGCGTAAAGCTCCTGCCCGTCATAGCTGACCCTGGACCAGCCTGTATTCTCATTAATGCCCGTTCTTAGAGCCTGCATTCCGCTCTCCAGCACCATTACCACCGTGTCTGTGCTCGCAGTGCTGGGTTCGGAGCGCAGATTCGTGGCGGACTTGGCGGTCACCGTCTCGTCCACTGCGGTAAAGGTCATGGAGCTGCCCGTCTCGTTATTCTCTGAAGCTCCTTCATCAGTACTGGCGGAAGACTGAGAAGTGTCCCCGGAGGAATTCTGGCTTTCACTTTCTGAGCCTTCGCCGCTGTTTTGCACGCTCTCCTCATTTTCTGACGTGTCCTCCGCTGTTCCATTCTCCGGGGAAGCCTCCGGGGTTTCCTCCTCAGAGTCTTCCAGGGCTCCGGAAGCGTCAGAGTTTTCAGAAGCTGCTGCCTCACCGGAGGCTGCCGCCG
>JAJQID010000024.1 GCA_021199405.1 Lachnospiraceae bacterium | reverse complement strand
AATTTTTTAAGTTCATTGCGTACACCTCTTTTTTCTCTCAGTTTCATTAACATATCCTTAAATTCTGATTTATCGCCCTGATTATAACCATCATTTAGCAAAACTGTCAACATCTACTACTTTTTTTCAAAGATTTATCTGATTTCCTGTTTTTCTGTAAAATTTTTTCGGTATATACCGCCTTGCGCATTTATCAACATGGTGCCGGAATTTTGGCAAAATAACCCTTTCTATGAGATTTTTATGTTTTCAAGCTAAAAACCCAACAGGCATTCTGCTCCGTTCAACATGTTACGTGATTTTTGAAAATATCTTAGCCTTTTTCTATATTTCTCGGATTTTGACAGATTTCATAAATGCTTTTTTCTGTTTCAACCAGTCATTGAAAAATTGAGAATCCTGTTTTTCCATATACATGCCGTAAATTTTTTGAAGAAAAGGAAGAGAAACATCTTGCTTTCACATTGGAGTGAGGATTTATCCAGATGAAATTCGGATGAAAAAAATCCTTGGAAAGGTCAGGAAAAGCTTTCACAAATCCTCTGGCGTTCCAGACAGGTATGCGGCTTGGCGAGATTGTCGCGATAAATGAAGAAGATATTTGGTGGAATTATCTTCAAGGTCAGAAAGACCTACATCAGTGCCCTGATTGACAGCGGACTGAACATCAACGAAATCCGCAGACTTGCAGGACATGAGGATGAGCGGACAACCTATAAGAACTATTGCTTCAACCGTATGACCAACAAAGAGACAGAGAATCTTCTGGAAAAAGCATTAAATTAAGCCTCAAAACCCAAAAAGTGTAATCAAGTGTAATCAAAAACCTTAAATCCATTCGGCTCCGCCTCGTTGAACGCGGTATTCGTCAAGCAGGATAAAACGAAACGTTTTCTCCTGCTTTCCTCATTACTCGCGCAAAAAAATTCAGGAATCCTTTTAAATAAAGGATTCCTGAACCAATTCTTCGTGGGACCAATGGGGCTCGAACCCATGACCTCTCGCGTGTGAGGCGAACGCTCATCCCAACTGAGCTATGATCCCATCCGCGCCGCTCTCGCGACTGCATGTCTTATTATAACAGCTTTTTTCTAAAATGCAACAAAAACTTTTTCAGATTTTTCACTGCTGAGGTGAAGCTGAAGTGAAAACAAAAACCGGCAGTATGTTGACAGCTTTATAAAGCGATTGCTATAATCAGGGCAACAATGACAGGAGGACATGATGAAGGAAAGAATTGTTGATCCGCAAATAACTCTGGTACCATATTATCCAAATGAAGAGATAACACTTCGTTGGTATCAGGACAAAGATGTCTGCAAACAGGTGGATAACAGGGACGACATATATACCATCGAGACATTGCAGGCCATGTATTCATACCTGAGCACTCACGGAGATTGCTATTACATCCAATACCGGGGTGTGCTGGTTGGCGATATCACTCTCAGAGATAATGGGGAAATTTCCATCGTTATCTGCAGGGAGTACCAGAATCGTCATATAGGAAGACGGTGTATAAAAGCAATGGTTGATATTGCCCGAGAAAAGGGATTCGTTAAGGTGAAGGCGAATATATATTCCTTCAATGCGCAGAGCCAGAAGGTTTTTATGAGCGCTGGATTTCAGCAGACAGCCAAGGAGTGGTATGAGCTGGCGATTTAAGCGAGACAATTTGGCAGAGGTGATGAAATGGAGCTGATGAAGCCTTCACAGGCAATACAGATAACGGCACACCCTCATGCACAATACGTCACGGAAAAGCACCCAGGCACTTTGGCCTGGATGCTCACCTGTTCTTTATTCTTATTTATTAAAGTCAATCGTTTCCTTTCTGGTAACCCTCTTTTTGGGAATCGACTCTTTCAGCATATCCATCCCCTTTGAAGGAAAAACCTTCGATTACTTCAGATGGATCCTGAAGAAGGCTTCCATCTTGTCGAACGGAATAATATCCACCCTGTCATACAGATCCGTGTGAACCGCTCCCGGGATGATCATCAGCTCCTTGTTATCGCCGGTCAGCTTTGCAAAAGCATCCTTGCTGAAATAGCAGGAATGAGCCTTTTCTCCGTGGATGATGAGCACAGCATTGCGAATTTCCTGACTATACTGCAAAATTGGCATATTCATAAAGGACTGGCAGCCAGTCACATTCCAGCCGCCGTTGGAATTCAGGCTGCGGGGATGATAGCCGCGCTCCGTCTTGTAGTAGTCGTAATAATCCTTTACAAAGAACGGCGCGTCCTCCGGCAGCGGATCGACCACACCGCCGCCCAGGGCATAGCTGCCGTTTTTATAATCGGTAATGCGCTGCGCACAGAGCGCTTTGCGCTTCTCATAGCGGGCTTCCTCACTGTCCTCACTGTCAAAGTAGCCATTGGCGTTCACACGGGTCATGTCGTACATGGTGGAGGCTACTGTTGCCTTGATGCGAGTATCCAGCGCCGCCGCATTTAATGCCATGCCGCCCCAGCCGCAGATACCGATGATGCCGATTTTTTCCGGATCTACATTGTCCTGCACGGACAAAAAGTCCACAGCCGCCATAAAGTCCTCCGTGTTGATGTCCGGGGAAGCCACGTAGCGGGGCTGCCCGCCGCTCTCACCGGTATAGGAGGGGTCAAAGGCAATCGTCAAAAAACCCCGCTCCGCCATTGTCTGAGCATACAGGCCGGCAGCCTGCTCTTTTACTGCGCCGAAGGGACCGCAGACCGCAATGGCCGGAAGCTGCCCTTTCGCATCTTTAGGCTCGTATAAATCAGCCGCCAGGGTGATGCCATACCGATTGTGAAAGGTAACCTTGCTGTGCTTCACTTTGTCGCTTTGAGGAAAGGTCTTATCCCATTCCATTGTCAGATTTAATTTTTCTTCCATGATAAATGCCTCGCTTTCTATGATATACTAGTATAGCGTTTTCGAAATAACTAGCCATTTTGCTGGTCTATTTTCCTGATAGTATGGATGGATTTCATTCTGTACCAGCGCCGGTGTGATGTTCACCTGAGGCAGAAATTCCTCCAGCTCCTCCACATACCAGTTGGACAGACCAATCGAATGAACTTTGCCATCGGCCACGGCCTGCTCGAGAGCCAGATACGCCTCCACATCGCCGTCTCCCGGATGGTGCAGGAGAATCATGTCGATGTAGTCCAGCCCCATCTTTTCCAGTGCTTCGTCAATGGCTTCCGCGGCATGGTCGAACTGGCTGGGATAGAGTTTGGTAATCACGAAGATTTCTTCCCGCGGCACATCCGAATCCCGGATCGCCTGCCCAACCGCCGCCTCGTTGCCGTACATATAGGCAGTGTCAATCAGCCGGCCTCCCGCCTCCAGCAGCGCCGTAATGGAAACAGCGCACTCCTCATCCGTCAGGCTGTAGGTGCCAAGTCCCATGATCGGCATTTCATATCCGCTGTTCAGCAATACTGTCTTTGTCTCGAAATCAAATTCACCCACGGTGCGCACCTCACTTTCCGGTAATTCCATACTGTCTACCCATTCAATCACGTCGCTTTCCGTCGCATCCTGAGAAAACCGCCGTCCCTCCATCCACGTAACAGTATCGGAGCAGAGACTGTGCAGATTTTCAGCACTTGATCCGATATCACTGCTGTGGGAAGTGCAGAACGGAATGATCGTCACGTCAGAAAAATCATAGCTTTCCAGAAAGGTGCTGATGATCCTCGGCGCCTGTCCATGCCAGATGGGATAGCCGAGGAAGATCACGTCATACTGTTCTATATTTTCCACACTGCCGGCAATCCCGGGCCGGGCGGAATCATCCGCCTGTTCCTGGTCAGCGCGTCCACCGGTGTAATACGCCAGATCTTCCTCCGTGTAAGGAACCTCCGGCACAATTTCGTAACTGTCCGCACCGGTTTCATCGATAATCCACCGGGCAATCTGCTCCGTTGTGCCGGTGCAGGAAAAATACGCGACCAGTATCCTGCTGCCGGCAGAAACGCTGTCGCTGGCAGGAGCTTCTTCGTTATTATCCCCTGCTGACGGATTCGCTTCTTCGGTTTCCTTCTCTGTCTCTGCCTGGATATCCGTGTCAGAGACAGCGCTGTTTTCGGAATCAGACGATGATTCTGCATGCTCCAAGCCGCAGGCCGCCAGCATGCCAATCATGCAGGCCAAAAGAAAGAATGAAATCATTCGCTTCATACAATCCCTCCTCTGTCAATGCTGTTTTGCTTCCTTTTTGTTCAGCCTGTTTACGAGATAGTCCAGGCAATCCAGCTTTTTCTGTTCCGTATGAATACAGTTCAATAAATCCCTGCGGCTGTTTTGCAGTATAAACAGTAATTCTCTGTCCCGCCCCTCCTTCCTGAGCAGGATACAGCGGGAAATCATTTCCTCCCCAAAGCCGATGTCTCTGAGATTTTCATAAAAGCACTGAGCCTCATTATTCGCTTCCGGCATGTCTGCTCACCTCCCTCGATTTTTTTTATTTTATATCGAAGCGGAAATAATGGCAAATACTTAGTTTCTATTTCTGGTTATTCTTTATTGGAATATCTGAATGCGTTATAATGAGTTCATAAACTAATGATGATACCAGGATTCCGGGAGGCGCTGGATGTCCGGGGGACATCCGTTTCCACAAGGGACGCCTTCGGTGCAGCGCGGACCGCAGTGCAGCGAAGACCAAAGCGCGAACACCCGCAGGGCGCTCTATGAGGAAATCCGGGGGATCATATGGAATCAAAAAGAAAACGGAGATCATATGATGGAGCTGAGAGTTTTACGTTATTTTATATAGGTCGCCAGAGAGGGCAGCATTACAGATGCGGCCAGAGCACTGCATATTTCCCAGCCAACCCTGTCGAAACAGCTCAAAGAGCTGGAAGCCGAACTGGGGTGTAAGCTGTTTGTCCAGGGCAATTACAATGTACATCTGACTGAAGAAGGAATTTTGCTGCGCAAGCGAACGGAGGATATTCTGGATATGGCAGATAAGACCGTGGGAGAATTTCAGTCTTTGAATGATGTGACGGGCGGTGATGTGCGGAGCGGAAAACAGAGAGCTATCTGGAAGAAGTATCAGGTTTTTACGCCAATTGCTGAGAGGCTGATTGATCTGTTGAAGGAGCGGTTTAGCAAAAATCAGAGGTAAGGAGCTCGAAGCCGCCGAAGCCTTCGGTGCGCAGGGCCGCCTCGATTTCTTCCTTATAAAATTTCAGCGTCAGGTCACCGGAGGCGCGGATAAATCCTCTGGAGCCAGGAGGCTTTGTCCATGGCGCGGGTAACCGGTCAGCATGTCTTGGGCGCAGTCAACGGTGCCGCGCAGGGAAATGGGGCGGTTGTTACTATCGGATCAGCTCTTCCGGATACGCGCCCGCATATTTTTCAATATACCTTAAAATATAAGTATCCCAGAAATCCCAGTTATGCTCACCCGGTCCTTCCTCGTACTCGATATCCAGCCCCAGCTTTCCAGCGTATTCCATGAACTCCTTTGTATATTCATAAGAAAAATCTTCCGTTCCAATACACACATACAGTCCCGGAAGCTGCTCCTTATGCTTCGCTGCCTGCTCCAGCAGATATCTGGTATCACTTCCGCTGCCCTCAAGCTCTTCCATGCTCCCCCAGTTTCTCACCAGTGTGCTGTTGGCGCCCCTTTCACCTCCGCCCGCGAAGCCGGTCTCCGAAAACAGGTGCGTAATCAGGGACGCGCCGGAAAAGTCCGCCGCGTAACAAAAGAATTCAGGACGGTTCAGACCCCACTTCAGGCTGCCATAGCCGCCCATGGAAAGGCCCGCCACAAACCGTTTTTCTCTTTTCCCTCCGATGGGAAAGTAGCTCTCCGCCCATTCCGGCAACTCTGTCGTCAGATACTGAAAATAGGGATAGCCGTATTTCATATCCGCGTAAAAGCTGTTGCCGCCAACGTCCGGCATCACGACAGCGATCTGATATTTCTCCGCGTAGCGCTCAATGGAGGTATAACGCACCCAGTCGTCCTGGTTGCCGCCGCCTCCATGCAGCAGATACAACACAGGATACCGCTCGGAAACGTCGATGACTCCCTCCCGGATCATCTTTCGCTCAAACGGAAGAATCATGTTTACATTCGTCTGATACCCTAACAGTGTGGAATTGTAATTGAGCCTCAAAAAAGCCATCAGAGCACCTCCCCAAGTCCAAACCAGGAAATAATATATTTCATCCAGCGGTCCCAGAAATCATAGGTATGCTCCCCGGGGCCTTCCTCAAATTGAATCGGCAGCCCGATTTTCTCTGCATATTTCACAAAGGCAGCGCAGCCCTCGTAGGTGAAATCCTCCGTTCCGCAACAGGAAAATAAGCGCGGAATCCTCTCTCCTGATTTCACCAGCCTCCTGGCCAGAAATTTAATATCATTTTCGCTTTCATAATACTCCTCTATGCTGCCAAAGGAGGCGCGAAACGGATTGGTGCGATAACTGTCATCCTCAAACCGGTCGAAAAAACCCAGATCATCCAGGGAGCCCATCCCTGACATTCCCGCCGCGGCCTCAAAGAAATCAGGTCTTCTCAGCGCCCATTTAATGGTGCCCTGCGCTCCCATGGAATTTCCCATCAGGAAATGATCCTCCCTCTTTTCAGAGATTGGGAAAAGCTTCTCTATGACTTGGGGCAGCTCCTCGCTCAGATATGTAAAGAAAGGCAGTCCTTTTACCATGTCACAGTAGTAGCTGTTGCGTACCTCCGGCATAACTACCGCAAAGTTCCCCTGCTCGGAGTACCTCTCAATCCCTGTATCCTTGAGAAAGGAAATACTGTCTCCACTCCCGCCGTGAAGCAGATAGATCACCTTAAATTTCCGGCCCTCACGGACCATTTCTCTTCCTGTTTCTCTCATCGGGACAGCGAGGGAAACGTTTGTCATCTCCCCCAGCACCCCTGACAGAAATTCAAACCGATACAATGCCATACCAGAACTCCTTCCCATACTCTTCGCGCTGCGGAAACCCTGCGCCCGATATGTCGCCGCAGACATCCCGAGCCTTGCGTGTCACCATGGACATCCCGGCGCGGAAATCTTCCCAAAAGCGTAGACTCGAACCACAACTCCGCCCGCTCCATCTTCAAGCACCGCCGTCAGATCCGCAGTATTCAGCCAAGAGAGGGCCTCACTGTCCGTGCTGATAACCGGGCAAAAATCCTCTCCTGCCTGGCTGTTGATCACATGCAGATGACAGGCTTTCCCATCCCTGTCCAGCCCGTACAGGGTATACTCCGCCCTGAGACTGACACACTGCCCGTCCACATGCTCCTGGCAGTCACAGCCGCCCGGCAAAATGACGCCACGAAAATACTCCGTATTGCAATAGCCTGTAAAATACAGATTTTTTCGGACGATCTCTTCAGCTGTCTCCTGCATGGTTCCTGCCGCTGCCGCCTTGTCCGTCTGTTCGGCTTCTTCTACTGCTGCCTTGTCTGTCTGTCCGGCTTTCTGAGCCGCCCCGCTTTTTCCGATGCCTCCCTTAATCACAGTCTCGTCGATCTGAGTAATCAATACATGAAAGGTCAGTATCTCCCTCCTGCCGTCCAGAAACTGACGCATGGAAGCAAACATACTCTCCTCCTGCTGCTCATTCTGCCCATGCCCCATCCGTTCCATCAGCTGCAGGGCGCACTGTCCCGGCTCATAATTTTCCTTCGCCCTGATCGCATAAGAATAATTGACCACCTGGTCTTCCATTCCCTGCAAAATCAAAACGGGGCCTTTGAAAGGGGCAAGCTCCAGGAACGGATCCATCTGGGAAGCCTCCTCATAAAACCCTCTGCCCAGCACGGTGACAAGACACTCTAACTCCTCCGGCACATCAGAAACATCATACCTGGCGCCTCCCAGCCTGCCGCGCCTGGCGTGATCCGGAATGCAAAGCGCCGGATAAACCATAATCAGTTTTTTGATCTCCCCGGGGCGCCTGGCCGCCGCCAGTCCGCTCACAATTCCCCCCTGGCTGAAGCCGCTCAGAATAATCTCCTCTGGCATCACATGATCAGAACTTTTCACATAATCGACCACAGCAATAAGATCCGCCGCCTCCGTATAAAGGGTCATGTCTCTGGAGTCGCCCTCGCTGGCGGTCTCCGGGGGCTGTCCAATTCTGCCGCCGCCGCAAAAGCTGAAGCAGAATGCGGCGTACCCCCATGCCGCGAATTTACGGCAGAAGCCGATCACATCCGTATAATTGCCCGTAAACCCATGGCTGAGAATGATTGCCGGAAACCTTTCACCTGTCCCGCTGCTTTCCGGATAAAACTCCATTCCCCTGATCAGCAGGCCGTCCCTCCTGCAGGTAAAATTCTTTTCCCTTATTTCACGCATAAGTCCTTTTGTCCTCTCTCAAAACAATCCAGCGCAATCCGCTTTTGCGTCCTTCACCCTGCCGCCGATCTTTTTTCAGTTCTCGCCCCCATAAAAAATGACCCTCATATTCTCCTGCTCAGCCCTTCACTGCGCCAATAGTCATCCCCTTCACAAAATACCGCTGTACAAAGGGATACAGCAGGATAATCGGCCCGGTAGCAATCACCGTCATTGCCATCTTCATACTCTCCAAGGGCACCGTGGTGATCGCGATTCCGGAATTCTCCGCCACCCTGCGCATGGCCTCCGCGCTTCCCAGCATCCTCTGGAGATAGTACTGCAGCATGAACTTGTTATCATCCGTAATATAAAGCATACAGTTATACCAGTCATTCCAATAGGCCAGCGCTGAAAAAAGACTCAACGTTGCCACCAGAGGTTTGGAAAGGGGAAGAATGAGTTTCACATAGATCAGGAAGTCATGGGCTCCGTCCATCTTGGCGGACTCGGTGATCGATGCCGGGATTCCAGCCATAAACGATTTGGCGATAATCATATTCCAGACAGAAAACGCCATGGGCAGAATCAGAGCCCGATAGCTGTTTTTAAATCCGAGGTAACGCGTGCACAGCAGATAGGAGGGCACAAGCCCACCGCTGAACAGTGTGGTGAAGAAAAAGAAAAAGGAAAAATGATTTCTCCAGGGGAAATCCTTCCTTGATAACACATAGCCAGTCATCGTCGCCAGGAAGACCGCGATGACGGTTCCGGTTATGGTCACTCCCGCTGTGGTGGCGTACGCGCTGATAATTTCCGTTGGATTTTTCAGGCAGAGGTTATAGCCCTCCAGACTGAATTGCCAGCTTCCTGTGGGAAACAGCGGATACCCGTTTTTGATCATGTAAGTATCCGAGGTAAAGGAGCCAAGGATGACCAGATAAAAGGGGATCAGGCAGGCCAGGGCAAATAACCCGATCAGGGAATAGGATACCAGATTCATTAATATTCCACTGCCCCCCAGTTTCTTATGTTTTCTTACAGTAATAACTTCGTTTTTCGACATATCCCGTTCTCCTTTAATACAGTGCATAGTCCGGATTCACTTTTTTCACCAGGCTGTTTGCGATCATAATCGTAATAAAGCAGAGCACAGACTGATACAGCCCGGCCGCCGCGGATACGCCGATGTCTCCATTCGATATCAACAGCCGGAATACATAGGTATCAATCACATCCGTTACCGGCGTCAGAAGAGAGCTGGATTTCACTGTCTGGTAGAATAATCCGAAATCTCCCCGGAAAATATTCCCAATGGCAAGAAGCACCAGCGTCATCATGGTCGGTCTCAGGGATGGAATGGTAAGATACCGGATCTTCTGCCAGGAGTTTGCCCCGTCTAAGGACGCCGCCTCAAACATTTCCTGATCCATGGATGTGATCGCGGCCAGGTAAACCACCGACCCATATCCGGTCTGCTTCCATATTTTTAAAAGTGTCAGTAAAAAAGGCCATGCCAGAGGCGTATTATACAGGTCAAATCTGTCCAGCCCAAGAGAAACAAGCACATTGTTCACCACACCCCGCTCAAAGTTAAACAGATTATAAACAATCGCCCCCACCACAACCCAGCTTACAAAATAAGGCAGAAACATAAGCGACTGTGACACCTTCTTAAACACCTTCGCGCCGATTTCATTCAAAAGGATGGCCGCTCCCATTTCCATGACCACGCCCAGGGTGATAAAGGCGATATTGTACAGAATCGTATTTCTGGTCACCATGCCCAGCTTTCCCGAAATAAATAAGGCTTTAAAATTGTTCAGCCCGTTCCACGGGGAGAAATAGATTCCTCCCTGGTAATTGTACTTTTTGAACGCCAGTACAATCCCGGTCATCGGAGCATAGCTGAAAATAATGACATATATCACCGCCGGCAGCAGCATCAGAAGCAGCATCCAGTGCTTTCTGACCACCTTCCAGAACGGCATCTTCGGCGGACCTATTGTCTTGCTTTTTTTGTTTTTTCCCATTTTTCCTCCCAACAAACGAAAAGAGAGAGGGAAGGAACCTCCGCAGACGGAAAGCCCCTCCCCTTATTTCATTTCAACTCAGGGGACGCAGCCCGGATTCTCGCTGACCGCGTACAGTAAGCGACTTTATATCGTTTATCTCAGCGGGTCGCAACCCATTCACTGTACTGAGCGAACAGTTCCTCCTCCACGACTCCTATTCCCGCCGTTTCCAGCTTCGCGTTCATTTCCGCAAGGTAGGCTTCCACATCATCCACCAGGCCCAGCTGAAGAGATGGCACGTATTCCCCAAGGACAGACTTGCACGCTGAGGTATAATCGGATACGGACGCGTCGTTAAACACAAATGTGACCGTTGGATTGGAAACAATTCTGGGTTCCCATGAATCCACCATTGTCTGCTCGCGCTCCTCCACACCGGTTTCCTGGTACAGACCATTGTTGACGCCCCAGGACAGAGCGGTACTGTTGGCCGGATAATTATCCGCTGCGTCCAGCTTCTGATATTCAAAACCATCTATGGAATAATGCTCTCCCTCAATTCCCAGGGTGACAAGCTTATTCACATAGGTATCCATCTTCAGGATATCAAGGATCATCGCTGTGCGCTCCGGATCTTTGGAAGCCGCCGCAATGGCCATGTCCGAATTATTGTATTCCTCACAGGCCACAATATTGTCCTTCGTCAGGTCATAGGCGGCGCATACCACGCCCTCGCTTTCCTCCGCCAGCCTCATATAGTTATATACCGTTCCGTTCCAGGCAATGGAAGAGCCCTGAAGAGCGGCAAAAGCGTCATCATCCGAAATCGTGTTGGACAGCGCGCTGCGGGACCAGCAGCCGGCGTCAGCCATTGTCTTCATATCCTTCGCAAATTCCAGGAAATAATCCGTATTCCAGCTGAGCTTGATATCATCCTCTCCGGGCAGTTCTCCCTCCACATAGGTATACTCGTAATGCAGATAATTATCCTTCAGCAGATACATAGCGTCATACTGCTGACGGTATACTTCCCAGAG
>JAJQID010000037.1 GCA_021199405.1 Lachnospiraceae bacterium | reverse complement strand
CCACTGACATGCAAGCATGTCATGGAGTCGGACTTTTGACACTTGAACCAAAAATATTACGTAACGGGCATCACCATGCCTGACATTCACACACATGAAAGTATTGTACTACACTTTTTTCATTTTTGAAAGACTCTGAATTAAGCAAATTCAGGCTGACAAACCCGCTCAAAAAAAGCCGGCCGTCAAACAGGAAGCTTTCCCGCATGCCGTCCGGCTTTTTCTTTTTCAGATATTTATCGTAAGCGGCCTTTATTTTACCGCTTTCTCTGCGAACGTTGTATCCACCAGCTCCTCGTAGCTGACCATTTCCTCCAGCTCCCCCGCCTCGATCAAAATCTGTTCCAGCAATTCAAAGCTGTCCTGAGAAAATACCAGGGTCTCCGGCCAGGTGTCCTGATTCGCGTACCTTTCCACAATTAAAATCAGGTTTTCCTCCTCCGTCTCCTCAAACTGGGGCGCAATCACTGCCGCGATTTCCTCCGCAGTATGACTGTTCACATAATCCAGACCCTTTTGCAGCGCATTTACAAAGCCCTGTACCGTGTCCCCGTGCTCCTCCAGATAAGAGGATGTGGCGCAGAAGGCCGTATAGGGCACATAGCCGGAGGCTTCCCCCACAGAAGCTACAATATAGCCGTCGCCCTTGACCTCAAGGGAAGTAGCGTAGGGCTCGAATTCAACGCTGTACTCTCCCTTCCCTCCTGAAAAAGCCGCCGCGGTGGAGCCAAAGTCGATGCTTTGATCAATATTAACCTCCTCCGGGTCGATCCCATTCTTTTTCAGGACATACTCGAACACCATCTCCGGCATGCCGCCTGCCCGGCCGCCCAGCACCTCCGCGCCAATGAGCATGCTCCAGTCAAAATCCTCCACGGGCTCTCTGGCCACCACAAAGTTTCCCGCCCGCTGTGTCAGCTGGGCAAAATTCACCACCGGATCATTGATGCCCTGCACGTAAGTGTAAATGCTGCTCTCGCTGCCCATAAAACCAATGTCCGCCTCCCCGGCCAGTACCGCCGTCATGGTCTTATCCGCACCAAAGCCGGTCACCAGCTCCAGCTCAATGCCCTCCTCCCCAAAATAGCCCTCCTCGACAGCCACATACATGGGCGCGTAAAAAATAGAATGAGCCACCTCATTGAGGATCACCTTCTCCAGCGCCTGTGATGAACCAGTGCCTGAACCGCTTCTCTCTGCGCAGCCTGTGAACATC
Source organism: Lachnospiraceae bacterium (assembly GCA_021199405.1). Lineage (GTDB taxonomy): Bacteria > Bacillota > Clostridia > Lachnospirales > Lachnospiraceae > RGIG6307. Next base: position 10,185 of record JAJQID010000037.1, on the reverse strand, counting down.
ATAGCGCATAAAAGCACTGCCAGGCCGCAGGCCATGCTCTTTTTCAAAGATATCATAACGAATTTCCATAAAATTCTTTTGGTCTATCTTATGCGGATGGACACTGGCGGGTTCCTGTCATTCCTTCTCAAATCGCTGCCCACTGGAAGCCACCTGGCCGGAAACTGATTTTGTCATTCACGAAAGCTGAACGTTCTTTACACATGATGCTCAGACCCCTGCCTTTATTCTCTCCAGCGCTTCCTTCAGCATTTCATCCGTGGCTGCTACCACAGCCTCAATCTCCTCTTTCGTCAGATTGTCGTAATGAATTCCCACCACAGCCGACACCGGCAAAAACCCTTCATCGGCGATCGTCTTTGCCCATCCGGCCGAAACGACTCCGTCCCTGTGGCCCGGAAACTGAGTCGTGGTCATATTTCCATCCGGATCCACAATACTGACAGCGCCGATGTGCGGCAGGCTGCCGCCGTAAAGGCAGACCTCCACACCCATAGGCAGGACGAGGAGCTCTGCTGCCAGCTCCTCCTGCATAAGACTGCGGCTGATCTGAAATTTTCTGATTCCGTTTCTGTCCCTTGTTATTCCATCCATTTGCTGATCCCGATCTCTGTCATGTCTATGTAATACATATGTATTACATATTCATTCCGGTCCACTCCCGTGTCCCGCTCTCCAGCCCAAACTGACTTAATATCCGCTCCGTCGTATGTCTCACCATATCCTCCACTGTCCGCGGATGATCATAGTAGGTCTGCATGGGCGGCAATATCACCGCCCCCAGCTGACTGGCTTCATAAAGGTTACGCAGGTGCAGAGTGGAGAGCGGCGCCTCCCTGGGCACCAGCACCAGTTTACGGCGCTCCTTCATGCACACGTCCGCCGCCCGCAGCAGCAGGTTATCGCTGTAGCCGGACACAATTCCCGCCACTGTCTTCATACTGCACGGCACCACCGCCATGCCCATAGTATGAAAGGAGCCGCTGGCGATGGCCGCGCCGATATCGTCGTTGTCATAATAAACCGAAGCAAGCTCTTTCAGGCTCTCCAGCGTCTGATCCGTCTCCTGCCGCAGTGTCATCTCCCCGCCCTTTGTCACCACCAGATGCGTCTCCATCTGCGGATAAGAGGAGCGGAGCTGCCTTAACAGCTCCACCGTTAACGGTGCGCCGGAGGCACCGCTCATGCCGATAATTAATCGCTGAGTCATAGATCTGTTCTCCTGATCCATCCGGTTCCAGTCTCGTCTGTTTTCATATCCCATCCTTGAAATAACTGCCGGTTCTGCCGTCTGTTTCCCACAATTCAAGTCAGAAATTTCAGCTAAACCCATCATTCGCCGCCGGAAACCAGTTTTCACCCGTGCAGCCATTTCTCCGGATCCACCTCCAGGAAAGGCGCCCTGTGAAAATTGTCTTTTAAATCAAAGGGGACCGTGCAGTCAAAGATCGTCTTGCAGGAAACTCCCACGTCCCGGATGGAACCGGTATAGGCCGGACTGGAACTGGGATCCAGTGGATGACACCTGACTCCCGGAATGGTCACAATGTCCGCATCTCCCTGAAACCGGGTGTTCATGGCCCAGAGTACATCGTTGGTGTCAAAAATATCCACATCTTCGTCTACCAGAATCACATGCTTCAGCTCCGGGAAAGCAGAGAAGGCTAAAAGCGCCGCCTGCCGCTGCTTGCCCTCGTCGGTATGCACCGTTTTTCTGCACTGCAGCACCGCCATGTACTTGCCGCCGCCGGAGCGATGGGCGTAGCAGTTGAGCACCTTACCCGGCAGAGCCTTGTCAATCATACCCAGAATGCTGGCCTCGGTGGGAATACCGGCCATATTTACATGCTCCTCGCTGGGTCCAATACAGGTCTGCATAATGGGATTCACACGGTGAGTCACAGCCTTCACCTTAATCAGCCAGCACTCACTGCTGGCGTGACCGTTGTAGCCCGGAAACTCCGGCATGGCAAAGCCTGTGTGGCTGTTCTGATCCTCCACCACCTTCACACCGGGAATGATCTCACCCTCAATGACATACTCCGCGTTGGCAATGGCATTTTCTTTAATCGTCAGGCAGGGGCACAGCTCCACAGGCCTCTCACGCAGCGCACCCGCGATGGAAAGCTCGTTAAAGCCCAGGGGTGTTGTGGGCGGTTCAAAACAGGAGGTCACCTCAATGGCCGGATCCACACCGATGGAAATGGAGATGGGCAGAGTCTGCCCAAGCTCTGTGGCCCGCTCCGCCATAGCTCCTATGTGACGGGAACCAGGCTGCAGGAAAATGGACAGCTCATCCTTTCCCTGAATACACATCCGGTGAATGGTCACATCGGAAAGCCCGGTATCCGGATGGGTTGCGTAGCACATGCCCAATGTAATATAGGGACCCGCATCCACCGGCGTATTGGTGGGCGCCGGCACCAGCCTGTACAAATCAAAATCCGGGTCCGTAGCCAGGTGCACCACCTCCTGGCAGGGTGCCTTCCCCTCCACCACAACAGGCTCAATGGGATGGGCGGCGCAGGACTGCACCAGATGCCCCAGCTCTTCTTTTTTGCAGCCGAATAAACTGGCAACCCTGGCACGGCTAGCCAGCACACCGATGGCTACACTGGCTCCCGGGTGCCCCTTTACATTGTGAAAAATCATGGCCGGTCCGTCCACCTGTGTGGGCCGCATGACCGTGCCGCCGGCCCCCACATACCGGTAAACGCCGGAGAGCTCCGCCTCCGGATCTACCTCCACATTGGTCTCAATCAGCTGCCCCGGCGTTTCCCGCAGCACTGCAAGCGCCGTGCGCAGATCCAGTATTTCTGTTCTGTGGTTCATTTGCTATACCTTCTTTTCTTTTTATAAAAATATCACCGTTCAGAAAACAGGGAATTTCCCCGCACCCCTGTTCCGGACAGAGCATTTCCGCTTCTCAGCTTTCCTTCTTTTCCTTTAATAAATAGGAAACCAGCAACTCCACGAACACGTCGAACAAAATCGGCGACACTGAGCTGCTCTCCGGATCCGGCTGCACATAAGGCAGCAGGACGGTCTGATCCACCCGTTCCCGGTAATCATGATTGGCATTGGCCGTCACCAGCATGATTTTTCCAACTGCCCTGCAGGAATCCTGCATGATATGAGCCGCCGCGCTGACAGAAAAAATAATCAGCAGATCATTTTCATTCATATAATCCGCCGCCTCAATCAGATAATCCCGGGACACTGCCTGAATGGGCCGACAGCTTTTGCGCATCAGCACGTCAAACAGCTGTGCCGGATGGAAGCTCTTCCCCACTCCTGTCAGAAAAATCCGATCAAAACGATTGATGTATTCAGCCAGACCACTCATATATTCATCTGTCAGCAGGGCCTCGCTCTCCCTCAACACCGCGTACAACGTATTATAATAACTTAAGTGACTGGAGCCGCCCGCCTCCTGCTCCCCCTGCAGTGCCAGCCAGGCCACGATATCCGTGCGGAAATCCTGATACCGGCTGTAGCCAAGAGACTTGACAAACCGGGACAGGGCCGGCTGGGAGACGCCGCACTCATCGGCTAACGTACTGGTCGTCATATGGATGATCCCGGCAGGGTTTCGACGAATTGTTTCATATATCAAAAGATCATTTTGTGTAAAGCTTTCCTTATGCATATCCATCTTCTGTAACGGATTCATGTGATTCCTCCTTCATCGCCGTTATAACTCGTCTGTTTCAGCATATAACCGAAGCAAAAAAAAATCAAGAAATTTTACCGGTTTTTTTGAATATTCCATTCTTTTATGAATATTAAATATTTTATTCGTCTTTTTTACTGGCAAAATTGAAGTATTTTATTGTGAAATATGCTGTAAAAAGTCACCTCTATTTTGTATATTTCATATTATTTACAAATAATTTATAATGGTGTATAAATAGTTTATACATCAAGAATCATTTTAAATAACTATTTCATTCATTTAAATCAAAGGAGAAACCGCTCATGAAACCTGAATGGAAATATCTCCCCGATCCGGACTGCTACGTCGCCGAGGACATTTCGTACTGCCAGGCGCCGGTCAACCCCGACCTGCAGGCCATGCACATTTACGTGCCAGCCTGCTATATGAAACCAGACGGGCAGATTGATTTTAACAATACGAACTCTCCCCGCCCCGACGTTTCCTACACCGCAAAAACTGTGCCGGTCATTCTTTATAACGATATCGGCGGCTACTCCGAGTGCAGGCCTGCCGGACTGATCGACCGAAATAAGGAATTTGTGGCAAATGGCTTTGTTCTGGTCAGCATCGGCGCAAGAGGACGGCAGAGTGTGGACGAAAACGGCAGCCCCAGCGGAAAAGCACCGATGGCTCTGGTGGATCTGAAGGCCGGCGTCCGATGGCTGCGAAAGCATCAGAATGAGCTTCCCGGAAATTATGACAGGATTGTCAGCGTGGGAACCAGCGCGGGAGGAGCCATGAGCTCCCTTCTGGGAGCCACCGGAAACAGTGAATATTTTCTTCCTTATCTGGAGGAAATCGGTGCGGAGATGGATGAAAGAGACGACATATATGCCGCCCAGTGTTACTGTCCGATCACCGACCTGGATCACGCGGATCTGGCCTATGAATGGATGTTTCAGGCAAAGGCAGTCAGCACCCGCAGTGCGAAGGAGCTTCCGGTCGCCATGGATGACTTTTGCCGGACCTTCAGCACAGGCCTGGCTGAAGCCTACCCCGCCTATATCAACTCCCTGTCCCTTGGAGCGGAGCTTGGGGCGAACGGGCGAAGCGGCAACTTTTACACCGGACTGATGGAGAAGGTTTCCCAGTCGCTGACAAAATTTCTGAAGCGCAACGTCCGCTGGGCAGACCAGCTGGTGGAGGAGTTAAACGCCGGCACGGACCTGATCTGCTGGGATGGAGAAAAGGCGGTGATCACAGACCTGGATAAATATGTGCGCGTCTTCATCGGACGCATGAAGCCCTGCCCGGCCTTTGACGGACTGAACCTGGAAACCTTTGAAAATCAGGAGTTTGGCACTGTGGACAATCTCAGAGAGCATTTCAGCGCCGCCACCGCGGAGCTCTTCGGACGTTTGCAGGATGACCTTCCAAATACAGCAGCGTCAGAAGGTTCTTTACCGGAAAAATGGGGAATTTCTACGGAAATGCTTGACAGAGCCCAACACTTTAACCCGCTGTATTATATTCTGAGCCCCGAGCGAAAAAGCGATATCGCGCCTCACTATCGAATCCGTCTTGGCTCTAAGGACGCGGATACCTCTTTTTCCATCTCCTACTCCCTGTATCTGGCACTTCAGTCCGCTGGAATTGACGCCGATTACGCCCTGGTATGGGGATTGGGACACTGCAACGCTGACTATCCCGGAGAATTTGCCGCCTGGGTGGACAGCGTGTGCTGATATGAATATCGTCAACCTCAATAACCGTTAAAAATAAAGGAAACAGGGCTTTGGAATGCCGCGAAAGGCTCCTGAAGCCATTTCCAAAAGATAAAAAGGAGAAAACATTATGAGCATTATTTCAGCCAGAATCGATAACCGTCTGCTGCACGGAATTGTAGCGACACAGTGGGCGCCCTTCATCGGAGCTCAGCGCGTCATGGTCATCGACGACCACATCGCCTCCGACCCTCTGCTAAAGAGCGGTATGCAGATGGGAAAACCGGCGGGCTGCGCCCTCTCCATCATCACGGAACAGACCGCCTACGCCAACTTCGCCGCCGGCAAATACAATAATCAGACCGTATTTGTCATTGTGCAGAATCCGGAGATTTTAAAGCATCTGGTCGACCAGGGTGAGAAAATCCCCCGCATTGTCCTGGGCGGCACCACGGCGCCTGAAGAGGGAGTGGAAGCTGTACAGGTCAGTCGCAGAGCCTTTGTCACAAAAGCCCAGGAACCTGTTTATCAGGCGCTGGCCGCGGCCGGAGCGACCATCACGGTACAGTATGTGCCAAAGGACAAAGAAGAAAGGCTCAGCCAATATATCTCTAACGTATAACTGCCCAGAGACATCTTTCTGCACATATTTCACCAAAAAAAGAAAAATGTCTCTCTGCGCAATCCATCAGTCATAACCGCGCGGCGGATTTTATGATACAACCTTTATTTTACGAAAGGAGTCAAAACAATGACTGCATTTCAAGCTATCCTGATCATTTTGATCGCATTTTTCCAGGGGTTTGACGCGTTCGGCACACAGATCGTTCCCTCAAACCACATCGTGTTCGGTTTCCTGGCCGGCCTGGCCATGGGCGACTGGCAGACAGGCCTTGCCATCGGCGCTTCCTGCCAGCTGATGAGCCTGGGCGTAGCCGCCATCGGAGGTTCCTCCGTTCCCAACTACGGCCTGGCCGCCATTCTGGGTACCGCGGTAGCCATTTCCAGCAACGCGGACTTAGAATCCGGACTGACCATCGGCGTAGCCGTGGCAATGCTGTATGTCCAGCTGGACGTCATCGTCAAAATTCTGAACGGCTTTATTGCCCGCAAAGCAGAGAAATACTGCGATGAAGGGAAATTCGGAGCCATGGAAAAAATCATTCTGATCTCCCCCATCATGATGGGTCTTGCAACCGCACTTCCCACCGCCATCTACTGTGCGGTAGGCATAAGCGCCGTCAACTTTATTCTGGATGTAATGCCCGCCTGGTTCACCGGAGGACTTTCCATCGCCGGCGCTGCCCTTCCTGTCGTAGGTATGGCGCTCCTGCTCAACTACATGCCCGCCAAAAAGTGGTTCGGCTGCGTTATGCTGGGCTTCGTTCTGGCCACCTACTTCGGACTTGGCAGCCTGATGAGCGGCGTTATTCCCGTTGCCATCATCGGCGGCGTCTGGGCCTATGAAGTATACAAAAAGCAGGCCGCTGCTCCTGCTTATGCCACAGCCGGTAACCCGGAGATAGGAGAGTTGGAAGATGAGTAAAGAACCTGTATTAACCAAAAAAGACCTCAATCAATGCGCACGCCGCTGGCTGCTTGGCTCCTCCACCTTCAACTATGAAAATCAGATGGCTACCACCTGCGTATTCTCCCAGATGAAGGCTCTGCGCAAAATGTATCCCAATGATGAGGATTACAAAAAGTCCCTGAAAAACCAGTTCCGGTACTTTAATATCAACCCGCCCATGGGCTCCATCCTCTTAGGTATGACCCTGGCCGTGGAGGACAAAGAGGGCATCGACTCCCTGAACACTGTCAACGATATGAAAGTCAGCTTAATGGGCTCCATCTCCGGCATCGGCGACACCATCATGTGGGCTCTGATCCCCACTGTGTTTGGCTCCATCGCCGCGTACATGGGGCAGGAAGGCAATCCCTTCGGCCTGGCGCTGTATGTGCTGGCCAACCTGGTGATCTTTGTCTGCAAGTTCTTCCTCTGGGATCTAGGCTACAACATGGGTGCCAGGCTGATTACTTCCTTAAGCAACACCTTAAACGCCCTAACAGAGGCAGCTTCCGTCCTCGGCCTTACCGTGGTAGGTTTCCTGATCGCCACGACTGTCAGCATTAACCTGGGGATCAGCTTCAGCTTTGGAGATGTGGTTCTGGATCTGCAGACCGGCGTGCTGGACAGCATCTTCCCCTGCATTCTTCCCATCTTCGCAACCTGGGGAGTATATAAGCTGATCAAGAAGAAGGTCAACCTGACCTGGATCATTCTTGGCATCATCGTAATCGCCATGATCGGCGCCGCGACAGGTATACTTGCATAAAAGCAGCTGTTCATGGACGGCTCAGGAATACATGGATAATACCGTCAGTCAAATCATGGACAATACTTTTAAGAGCTCCCGGCCCAATTCCTCTCGTGCCGGGAGCTCACATTTATAAATTCTTTACTTTTGAAATTTTTTACAAAACGGACAGGAGAATTTACCATCATGAAACGATACGTATTTGCGACCCACCACAGCATGGCCTCCGGCCTGAAGGATACCATGGAATTTCTCACCAAATCAGATGACCCGATCTACGACGTCTCTGCCTACATGAACGAGGCCGGCGACGAGGATCTGGCTGCAGTGGTGGCGGAACTTTTCTCACAGTTTGACTCCACGGACACGGTTGTGGTCATGACTGATCTGATGAGCGGCAGCGTCAACCAGAAGTTTTTCCCCTATATGAATGAGCATGTCTTCCTGCTCTCCGGCGTCAATGTGCCTCTGGCCATGCAGCTTCTGCTGACGGATGAGGAGGAACTGACAGCGGATTACATTGAGGAATGTGTGCAGGAGGCCCGTAGCCAGCTTCTGCTTTTAAACACACGTCAGGCTGATGAGGGAGACGAGGACGAATGAACCGCCAATATTTCAGAAGCGAAAGGCTGACTGATCACACCACCCGTATCTATGACATTCTGGGAGTGGCCCTTTATCTGGTGGAGGGAGAGGAAAAAGCCTGCGTCATTGACACCGGCCACGGCCTGGGCAATCTCAGAGAATATGTGGAAACACTGACTGACAAACCCACCTTCGTCGTCCTGACCCACGGCCATATCGACCATGCCAACGCCGCGGCTCTCTGGGACGAGGTGTATATGAGCCCTCTGGATCTGGAGGTCTACGCCGAGCACAGCAGCATCGAAAAGCGTCGGGGACAATTCCTGGAATCAGACCTGACAAAGGATATCCCTGTGGAGGAATATAATCCCATCCGCACTGCGCCCTTTCTGCCGCTGTCGGACGGACAGCTTTTCGACCTGGGCAGCATCACCTTAGAGGCTGTGGCTGCGCCAGGGCACACCCCCGGCATGACCATGATCCTGATTCGGGAAGAGAGGATAATGCTCTTCGGCGACGGCTGCGGCCTGGAGGTGCTGATGTGCTTTCCCTCCAGCAGCCCCATCTCCGCCTACCTGAAGGTGCTGGAGCACATCAAAACCTATGAATCTCGATATGACCGCATTATCCGCAATCACGGAACCTGCGAATCCCCAAAGGAGCTTTTAGATAACTGTATTTCCTGCTGCCTGGATATCCTGAATGGCTGTGACGCGAAACAGCCCGCAAATTTCCGGGAAATTCCGGTACTCAGTGCCCGACCCGTTGATCCCAGGACACACGCACGTCTGGACGGCAGGCAGGGGAACATCCTTTATATAGAAGAAAAACGGTGCTGAAAGGCGCCGTTTTTCCATATTTTGCAGATTTACCTGATCACCATTGCCCGAAATGCACCTGACTCTCTTCATAATCCGGGTGCCCGCCACTTTTTTCTTCCGCAGGGTATCCGAACGCGATGACGGAGTGCGGGATTACCGTGTCCGGTAAAGAGAAGAGCTTTCTCTGGTTCTCCACGCGCTCCATCTGCGGCCAGGTGCCAAGCCACACAGAACCAATGCCAAGCCCCTCGGCCGCAAGTATCATATTTTGCCCTGCAATCGCACCGTCAATCACCCAGTACTCCTTCGCCCGCGCAAATGCACGATCCAGATCGCCAAGTATCAGAATTCCGACGTCACAGTGGCGGAGAGGCTCCGCAGGCCTGCCGTTGGCGTCCGCCATTTTGTCCAGCATCGCTTTGTCCCGCACAACAAGAAAACTCCAGTCACGCGTATTCGCGCAGGTAGGTCCGGCCATCGCCGCGCGGAGTATCGTATGAAGTTCCTCCTCTGTTATATGCCTGTCCGTAAATTTACGAATACTTCTCCTGTTCAGTATGCCTTCTACTAATTCCATTGCCGATTCCCCCGTATTTTTTATTTTCAGAGCGTCTCCATAAGAAGATTCCCCTCTGTTTGAATGGTTTGATTGTACAATTTTGGGGAATTTTTTTCAACAGGGCATTTTTTGTTTATTTTTCCTACAATCCGACAGACAAAAAAGCCTGATCCAGATCCGCGATAATGTCGTCAATATGCTCTGTGCCGATGGAAAGGCGGATCGTGTTGGGTTTGATGCCCTGATCCAGCAGCTCCTCCTTTGAAAGCTGAGAATGGGTTGTCGTCGCCGGGTGAATCACCAGGCTCTTCACATCCGCCACATTTGCCAGCAGGGAGAAGACCTTCAGACTGTCGATAAACTTCCAGGCTTCCTCCTGCCCGCCTTTGATTTCAAAGGTAAAAATACTGGCCCCGCCGTTAGGGAAATATTTCTGATACAGCGCCTGATCCGGATCGGCAGGCAGCGACGGATGATTGACCTTTTCCACCTGCGGATTCCCGGCCAGGTACTCTACCCC
>JAJQID010000047.1 GCA_021199405.1 Lachnospiraceae bacterium | reverse complement strand
CTTTGTCATTCAAACCGCTTCAAACGAACTCGCTCACACACTCCGAAATTTTACCCCCCCCCGTTGAAAAACTCACCCGGAGTAATTTTAAAATAGTCGCAAATATTCAGGAATTCCGACATGGAGGGCATAGACCGGCCTGAGGTGATGCTCTGGATATATCCCTTGCTTTTCCCCAGATCCTGACTCATTCTGTATTCCGAAACATTTTTCTGTTTCCTTAATTCCGTAATCCTGCTCCGGATTTCATCCTCATTCATCTGTTTTCCCTCGTATTTCCTCCGCAAAAAAGACCAGCAGATCCTCCGTTGGTCTTCTTTACTTATGGGGGTATCGGCCGCAAAGGCTGAGAAATGATATGCATGCCCCTGCGGCTAAAATTTCTTTGATTATTAACAAAAAATAAAATATCTGTTAACAACCAGATTATACCATATTTTTCAGTTTTGAAAATGACGGTTCGCGCAGTCAATTCCTACCATTCGCGAAATTTACATTTTTGCTCTGATATATTCATCGATGCTCTCCGCCGCTTTCTCCGCCAAGGCACATGATGTAATGCCCTTCGCCTTCATTGCTTCCTGAATTCTGCCGTCTCCCGAGCAGTGGACGAAGGCTACGGTAGGAAAAACCTGATGCCGGTTGCGATTGACTTTCCCGTTTTCCTTTGTTATAGTGCAGTAAAATAACAGGGGCAGCTGAATCCCACAGCTGGAAGAAAAAAGCAATCTTTCCGGCACCAGTCAGAGGAGAAATTGGAAATGAAGAAAAAAAGGCTGAAAAAGTCCGGCAGAGCCGGACGGGCGCTGACCTGTCTGCTGCTGGCAGTGGCTGTAATAGTCAATACCGTCTGCTTTATGCTGCAGGACACACTGGACTCCTGTCTGGGCAGCCAGTACTCCCTGACTGAAGAGCTGTCCGCCGCTGCAGACAGTCTGGCCCTGGAAATCGAGGGGGAGGGTCTGGTGTTGCTGCAGAACGACGACAATACCCTGCCCCTTGACAGTGAAATCACCAAAGTCAACGTGTTCGGCTGGTCCGCTACCCAGTGGATCAGCGGCGGTTCCGGTTCCGGCGGCAGCAATGCGGCAAAAGTTGATTTTCTGGATGCGCTGGAAAAGGCCGGCATTCAATACAATACCAGCCTGATTGATATGTATACCGACTTTCTGAATGAGCGGCCTCTGTACGGGATTCGGACCTCACTGAACTCCTGCTCTGACGAACAGTGCCGTCTGTATGAGCCGTCCGTCTCCGACACGGACTATTACAGCGAGGAGCTTCTGGCTGAGGCTGAGGCTTATTCTGACACCGCCATCGTTGTGATTGGCCGCTACACCGGCGAGAGCAATGACTGCCCAAAGGTGCAGTACAAGCAGACCACAAAAAATGGAGATTATATTACAGATGACACCCGCACTTATCTGGACCTCTCCACTGAAGAAGAAGAACTGCTGACCTATGTGGGCAGCCATTATGAAAACGTCATTGTTCTGCTGAACACCACCAACCAGATGTCCGTGGGCGCTATTGAGACCATTGAAGGAGTGGACGCCTGTATTCTGGTGGGCTGTACCGGCGATGACGGCACAGAAGCTGTGGTTGCTGCCCTGTACGGCGAAATCAATCCCTCCGGACATCTGACGGATACCTGGGTATACGATCTCACCACCTCCACCACCTACGCCAACAGCGGCTATGAGGGACTGGGCTTTTACACCAACGGCGAGGGGTATTATCCGGCGGATGGAACCACCGTTAATATAAACGCAGGAAACAACTCGCTGTATGAAAATGTAGCTTATGTAGATTACGCGGAGGGAATCTATGTGGGTTATAAATGGTATGAGACAGCTGACGCTGAAGGCTATTGGGATGACGTGTCCAATGAGTACGGTGCCGGGTATGAAGGCGTGGTTCAGTATCCCTTCGGTTACGGCTTGAGCTATACTGAGTTTGCGTGGGAAATCGTAGAAGCCTCCGTTGGCGAGCTTGATAAGGACGGCGCCGTTTCCGTCACCGTCAGGGTCACCAATATCGGCGATACAGCGGGCAAGGACGTGGTCCAGCTGTACTACAGCCCGCCCTATTACACTGGAGAGATTGAAAAATCCTCGGTCAATCTGGCGGACTTTGCAAAAACCGATCTGCTTGAACCCGGAGAAAGTCAGGATGTCACACTGACTCTGGACGTGTACGATATGGCCTCCTATGATTGCTGCGACGCAAACAGCAACGGCTTTACGGGCTATGAGCTGGACAGGGGGGATTACATCTTTCTGGTCTCCCGCAACGCCCACGATGTGGTTGACAGCTTCACCTGTACTATTTCGCAAAGCATCCCGTATCCGGAGGATCCGGACACCGGTGCGGCTGTCTCCAACCTGTTTACCGGAGAGGATGCCATAGACGGCGTTTCCCTGGACGGCAGCGATTCTGAGGCAAATATCACATATCTGACCCGCGCCGATTTTGCCGGCACCTTCCCCTCCGGGTCAACCCAGGACCGTGCCGTGACTGAAAATGTGGCCGCCATGAATCTTTACACGGAGGAAATGGCTGAAAGCTGGATAAAGGAAGGCGACGAAGCCATCACTACAGGTGCGGATAACGGCCTTTCCATCACCAACGCTGACGGCTCTGTCAACGAGCTGGGCTACTCTTTGGGCGCGGATTATGATGACCCGGGATGGGATACTCTTCTGGACCAGCTGACCATAGAAGAAATGGAAAATATGGTCCTCCATGCCTACAGCAAAACCGGCGCCCTGGACTCCATCGGCAAGCCCCGGACCAGCGAGTTGGATGGTCCCACCCAGGTCGGCAGCTTCAGCTGGACCTTTGGCGGGACATCCGGCTCTACAGGGAAGGGCTTTCCCAATCCCACCACTCTGGCACAGACCTTCAATAAGGATCTGGCCTATGAGTTCGGACTGGTAAGCGGCGCGGAGGCTGTGCAGCTGGGGCTGGACGGCTGGTATGCCCCCGGCGTTAACCTGCACCGCAGCGCCTTCGGCGGCCGCAATTACGAGTATTACTCCGAGGACTCCTGTCTCACCGGCATCTTCGGATCTCTGACAGTGAAGGGAGCCAGAGATACCGGCATTTATACCTTTGTCAAGCACTTTGCGGCCTACGATCAGGAAGCTGCCCGGGATGGTGTATATACCTGGATGACTGAGCAGACCCTGCGGGAAATTTACCTGAAACCCTTCCGCAAGATTGTGATAGACGGCGGCTGCACCGGCATTATGTCCTCCTATAACCGCCTGGGCGCCGTCTGGGCCGGCGGCAGCGAGGCCCTGCTGACCTGTGTTCTTCATGACGAGTGGAACTTTCACGGCGCAGTATTGACCGACTATGCCGATCACCACATCTATATGAACGGCGACCAGATGCTCCGGGCCGGTGGCGACCTGTGGATGGACGACTGGACCGGCAGCGGCAGCTTCCTGTATGAGACCTCCTCCAACAGCTATCAGCAGGCCCTTCGCCGGGCAGCCAAAAACGTAACCTATATGTATCTGGAAGCTGCTTATACTGCCCGACAATACGCGGAAGAAAATCCCGGCTCCCTCTATGTCACCGAAGCCAATGAAGGCATAAATATCTGGAGAACAGCACTGCTTGTCTTTGATGCAATGGTGGTCATCCTGCTTTTTCGCCGTATTTTACGGAATTGCATATATAAATCTTGAAATTATCCACTTCTTATCCTATAATATTTTTCGAATAATTATTATACGAAAGGACGCAGTTTCATGAAAGCACTTATCAAGGAATTCAAAGAATTCATCTCCAAGGGAGACGTCATGAGCATGGCCATCGGCATTATCATCGGTTCCGCTTTCACCGCCATTGTTACCTCTTTGGTCAACGATATCATCACACCAATCATCGGTATCATTATCGGCGGCATCGACTTCTCCGGCATCGCTATCACGCTGGGGGACGCCTCCATCGGTATCGGCTCCTTTATCCAGGCGATTATTAATTTCTTACTTACCGCCCTTGCCCTCTTCGCGATTATGAAGGCCATCAATTCCCTTCACCGCAAGAAGGAAGAGGAACCAAAGCCCGAGGAGCCTGCTCCTGTACCCGCGGATGTACAGCTCTTAACCGAAATCAGGGATCTGCTGAAGGAAGAGAAAAAATAAAAATCGGAATTTCCTGTCAGGTAAAAAAGGGAAAGAAAAAGAGGGCCTCACACATTGATATGTGGGGTCCTCTTTTACTTCTACTAAAAACTGGTATAACAGTCTGCCGAGCCTTCAAACAGGAACATTTCATCACTTTGCATACTCGACTGCGCGTGATTCTCTGATCACATTGATCTTGACCTGACCTGGGTACTCCAGCTCTGCCTCGACCTTTTTCGCAATATCACGAGCCAGCAAAACCATGTCATCCTCTGACACCTGCTCAGGTATAACCATTACACGAACCTCTCTACCCGCCTGGATAGCAAAAGATTTTTCTACACCTTTGAAATTGTTTGTGATTTCTTCCAACCGCTTTAAACGGGTGGTATATGTCTCTAATGTCTCGCGTCTGGCGCCGGGTCTCGCCGCAGAAATTGTGTCTGCAGCCTGCACCAGACAGGAAATTAACGAAGTGGGCTCCACATCGCCGTGATGTGATTCCACTGCATTGATTACAGTGGCGTTTTCCTTGTATCGTTTGCAAAGCTCAGAACCAAGCTGCACATGAGTACCTTCCATCTCATGATCCACAGCCTTTCCGATATCGTGCAGCAAGCCTGCACGCTTTGCAAGGCGAACATCCAACCCCAGCTCCGCGGCCAGAAGGCCCGACAGCTGCGCCACCTCAACAGAATGCCTCAAAGCATTCTGACCATAGCTGGTTCTGTACTTCAGCTTGCCCAGAAGCTTTACCAGCTCCGGATGAATGCCATGCACCCCAACTTCCAGGGTTGCGGCCTCACCCTCCTCCTTAATGATTGTCTCAACCTCACGTTGAGCCTTCTCCACCGTCTCCTCAATACGAGCCGGATGGATGCGGCCATCCACGATCAGTTTCTCCAGAGCAATTCTGGCGACCTCTCTTCGGATGGGGTCAAAACTTGACAGGATCACGGCCTCGGGGGTATCATCAATAATCAGATCTACTCCTGTCATTGTCTCGAGAGTTCGAATATTCCGTCCCTCTCGGCCAATGATACGGCCTTTCATCTCATCATTGGGAAGCTGCACAACAGAGATCGTGGTCTCGGACACCTGATCTGCTGCGCACCGCTGAATGGCATTCACCACATAATCTTTGGCACGCTTGTCAGCCTCTTCCTTTGCCCTTTGATCCATTTCCTTGATCTTCAGGGCGGTTTCATGCTTTACTTCATCTTCAACAATTTTCAATAAGTAGTCTTTTGCCTGGTCGGAGGTAAGACCAGAGATTCTTTCCAGTTCCTGTATCCGCTGCTCATTCAGCTTTGAGATTTCCGCCTTCTCTTTCCTGAGGGCGTTTTCTCTCTCCACCAAACTGGCTTCTTTGCGTTCGATAGCGTCTGATTTCTTGTCAATGTTCTCTTCCTTCTGCTGAACACGCCTTTCATAGCGTTGTACCTCCGCGCGGCGCTCCTTAATCTCCTTGTCCAGTTCATTCTTGGCCCGGATATTCTCTTCCTTGAGTTCCAGGGAAGTTTCGCGCTTCTTGGTCTCAGCAGCTTTCAGAGCTTCATCAATAATCTCCCTTGCCTTATCCTCCGCATTGCCAATCTCCTTCTCAGTCACATTCTTATGATATGCTGTGGCCGCGAACCAGGTAACAACAGCAGCGACGGCAAGAACAACCAGTGCTATCCCGACAACTATGCCGATGGATATCATACAGGAAGCTCCTCCTTATTAAATTTTCATTGTATATCATGGCAGAAACAGCAAAAGTTCCTGCTCTTCACTACAACACTATAATATTACTGTATAAACTGCCCAATGTCAAGTGATAGATTTTACATTTCTGTTCATCAACTTCTGCGATCTTCCTGATTCTGAAAGATGAGAAAAAACTGCATAAATAGTATCTGCACTGTAACCCTTCCTGTAGAGAAAAGCCATGGTCCTGGCCCGTTCCTTCTCATCTGCCAGTTCAGGGTCATAATGCCTCTTTTCCAGGAGAGAGCGAATCTGTTCCCTCTCGCTCCACTCCTCATGATCCGCCTGAAATTTCTCCCAGGCCTGCTCAAAAATCTCGGAAGGAATTCCCTTCATCAGCAGATCACGCCGGATTCGCTGCCTGCTGCGGTCAGCACTGTGATAACGGATATAAGCCTGCGCGTATCTGAGATCATCCACATAATGAAAACTCATCACATATTCAAGAGCCTGACTGACCAGCTCCTCCGGATAAAAATTGTCCCTGAGCTTCCGCTCCAGCTCCGCCTTCGTATAATTCTTCTTCTGTAAGAGGTTCATGGCCCGCAGACGACTGCGTTTTATGAGAACATCATTCCACAGCTCCGTCCACTGTGCGGACGTGATCTCCTTCCCTTCTCTCAGGCCGTACCGGCGCAGCTCTCCCTTGTACAGAGGAAAAGCAAGGTGCCCGTCCACCGTGACAAGCACCTTTTTTGCATTCAGCTCTTTGATCTCTGTGACAATCATGACTCCTTCGTCTCTTTGTCCGCTTCATCAACTGCGGAAGCCACTGGCGCAGCAGGCAAACCGTAATATTCCCTGACCTTTGCGTCTACTTCCGCCAGCACCTGCGGATTCTCCTGAAGATAAACCTTGGTATTCTCCCTGCCCTGACCGATCTTATTGCCCTGATAGGAATACCAGGCTCCGGATTTATTGATCACATTGATGTCAGCGGCCAGATCAAGCACATCGCCTACAGTGGAGATTCCCTCCCCGAACATAATATCAAACTCGGCTTCCTTGAAAGGAGGCGCCACCTTATTCTTTACCACCTTGACCCGGGTACGGTTTCCTACATCGGAGCCGTTCTGCTTGATGGATGCAATCCTTCTGACATCCAGACGAACAGAAGCGTAAAATTTCAGGGCACGGCCGCCAGTGGTGGTCTCCGGATTTCCAAACATGATGCCGATCTTCTCACGCAGCTGGTTGATAAATACCACAATGCAATTGGTCTTGCTGACCACCGCGGTCAGCTTGCGAAGAGCCTGGGACATCAGTCTGGCCTGCAGCCCCATGTGACTGTCACCCATGTCGCCGTCAATCTCAGCCTTGGGTACCAGAGCTGCCACAGAGTCGATTACAATGATATCCACCGCGCCGGAACGAACCATGGTCTCCGCAATTTCCAGTGCCTGCTCCCCATTGTCCGGCTGGGATATGTACAGATTGTCAATATCCACACCGATGGCTCTGGCATAGGTGGGATCCAGAGCATGCTCCGCATCGATAAATCCCGCAATGCCGCCTCTCTTCTGTACCTCTGCGATCATGTGCAGGGTTACCGTAGTCTTACCGGAGGACTCTGGTCCGTAAATTTCTATAATACGGCCCTTGGGTACGCCTCCAAGACCCAGCGCGATATCCAGACTCAGGGCGCCGGTTGGCACCGTCTCCACATTCATCTGCGCCGCAGGATCGCCCAGCTTCATCACCGCGCCCTTGCCGTACTGCTTCTCAATCTGTCCCAGCGCCGCTTCCAGCGCTTTCTGCTTATCACTTTTCTCCATATTCCGTTCTCCTTATGTCGAACAAATGTTCTTTCTTATCACAGAGTAAAACATTTGTTCGATTCTGTCAACACTTTTTTCAGGGTTCCCGTCAGATTTTTCTGTCAAAAATCTTTTTCTCTTTTCCCGTATTTTTCATTGAAGCAGGCTCTTTTCAGATGTTTCCAGTGCATGGGCGCACCCCGTTCCTCAATTGTCTTTTTCTTCCCTGTTTCTTCCGAATCCTCCCGGAAATGCAAAAATACCCAATGAAACCATTTTTTAATATCTACGGTTTTCACTGAGTACTTTCATTCTTCATCATTTGTATCTCAAGCTGACTGAGAATCAGTCACTTATCAGACTTTGATACAGAAAATCCCGACTTTTCATTTAAAGTCACTTAAAATCTGTCTGCTTTTGCCGATATAATCCACCAGAGACACAATTGACAGCACAACCGCGATCCACATCACCACCGTCGTAATCAGGGAAAGCTGTCCAATATCAGCAATCATCAGAATAATCATAATCATCTGAAATGTGGTCTTATACTTTCCCCACATACTGGCGGCAATCACAATGCCATTGTCAGAAGCGATCAGGCGGAAACCGCTGATGATGAACTCCCTTGCTACAATGATGATCACAACCCAACTGGGGATGCGTCCAAGCTCGATCAGGCAGATCATGGCAGAGCACACCAAAAGCTTGTCCGCCAGCGGATCCATGAATTTTCCGAAGTTGGTAACCATATTGTTCTTTCGTGCAATCCTTCCATCCAGCAGGTCAGTCAGGCTGGCCACCACAAAAATCACAAGCGCAACCCAGTCCATATATGGAAGGATATTTCCAAAAAGGAAATCAAACCAGGCCCAGCCGCAGTGTCCTCCCAGCAGAAAAATCACAAAGGGAACCACCAGGATCATCCGTATCGTTGTCAGCTTATTCGGCAGATTCATGATAAATTTCTCCTGTCAGATCATATTCGCTCGCATCCGTCACCCTTACCTGTACAAAATCACCGGTCATGAGCGCGGCATCTGTCTTAATAAAAATATAACCGTCCACATCCGGCGCGTCCCTGTACGTGCGTCCGACATACACATCATCCTCATTCATTCTGCCGTCGATCACACACCAGAGAAGCTGTCCAACATACTGCTGAGATTTTTCAAAGGAAATCGCCTGCTGCAGCTCCATCAGCTCCCCGCGCCGTTCCTCCCTGATTTCTTCCGGAATCTGATCCGGAAAACCGGCGGCAGGAGTGTCCTCCTCCCGGGAATAGGAAAATACCCCCAGACGGTCAAATTCCATCTCATTGACAAAGCGGTACAGCTCCTGATGCTCCTCATCAGTTTCTCCGGGAAAGCCGGAAATCAGGGTAGTACGCAGCGCGATATCAGGAATTTCCCGGCGCAGATACGCAATCATCCTTCTCAGCTCCTCCTGGTTTGTACGTCTCCCCATGCGCTTCAGGATATGGTCATCCGCATGCTGTATTGGCAGATCAAGATAATGAACCACCTTTTCACATTCTGCCATAGCGCGGATCAGTTCCTCATCAATTTCCTCCGGATAACAGTACAATACCCGGATCCAGAGAAGCCCCGGAATCTCATTGAGACGCCGCAGAAGGTCTCCCAGGCATTTTTTCCCATATAAATCAACCCCATAAAGGGTGGTCTCCTGAGCCACTAAAATCAGTTCCTTCACGCCCTGCGCCGCCAGCGCTTCAGCCTCTCTCACCAGATCCTCCATGGGAACAGAGCGGAAACGCCCCCGCACTTTGGGAATAATACAGTAGGTGCAGCATTTGTCGCACCCTTCCGCAATCTTCAGATAAGAATAATGCCCTCCCGGGGTGGAAACAATTCTGCGTCTCTGTACAGCAGGCAGATATTGCAGATCCTGCAGATATTCCTGCTCCCTGCTTCCAGAGAGTACAGCTTCCACAGCATCCGCAATGCTCTCAATAGCCATGGTACCCACCACAGCGTCCACCTCCGGGAGCTGTGTCCTGATTTCCTCGTGATAACGCTGCGCCAGACAACCTGCGGCAATCAGGGCCTTCAGCCGCCCATTCTGTTTTAAAGCTCCCAGATCAATCAGCGTCTGGATACTTTCCTCCTTGGCATCGCCAATAAAGGTACAGGTGTTGACTACAGCCACATCTGCCTCATTTTCATCATCGGTAAATTCAAAGCCGCGGTCTGCCAGAATCCCCAGCATTTTTTCCGTGTCCACCAGATTTTTATCACAGCCCAGGGACACAAACATAATCTTAGTCATGAGCCGTCAGCTGTCCTGCTCTTCTTCATCTGAAATAATCCTGACCTCGCCTTCATACAGCTCCTGCACCGCGATGCTCAGCGCGTTATCGGCTCTGCCCACAGCCTTCGGTTCGGAGCCGTCCACAATCTGACGTGCCCTCTTGGCGGTAGCCATAACAATAGAATACCGGCTGTTAACCAGCGGTTCCTCCTGATCCGCTCCCTCATTGATCACTTCCATCAGCTCCAGATATGACGGATGCAACATAACATATTCTCCTCTCTTTCCTGTGCGTCAGTATTGCTGCGGTTACAATTCCCGCAGTTCTCTGGTAATTTCTTCTATAAAAGCAGCATTTCTTGCCGCAGACATCTTCTCTGATTGAATGATATGGTGCATTTGCTCCACACAGCTCTCCAGATCGTCATTGACAAGGATATAATCATATTGCGGAATAAATTCGCACTCCTCCACAGCCCTGCGCATCCTGGCTCCGATCACTTCATCCGTTTCCGTTCCTCTTCCACGAATTCTGTTATAAAGCGTCCGGGCACTGGGCGGCATCACGAACATCAGTACAGCTTCGGGAAACTTTTTCTTCACCTGTAAGGCTCCCTGAACCTCAATCTCCAGGATCACGTCCTTTCCCGCCTCCATCTGACGTTCCACATATTCTCTTGGCGTTCCATAAT
The DNA here is from genome assembly GCA_021199405.1 of Lachnospiraceae bacterium. GTDB lineage: Bacteria > Bacillota > Clostridia > Lachnospirales > Lachnospiraceae > RGIG6307. Next base: position 900 of record JAJQID010000047.1, on the reverse strand, counting down.
AATTGCCGCAGTAAGAGGCATATTCGATCAGGCCGCCGTCCTCGATCTTCTCCTCAAAAGACTTCCGATCCGTGAAAAAATACTCTACCCCTTCCTGTTCGCCGGGCCTGGGTCCACGGGTCGTCATGGAAACACTCAGAGCGTAGTTGTCAGCATACTTCTGCAGGAGTCTTTTCATGATGGTGCCCTTTCCGGTACCGGCGAAACCGCTGACTACAATCAAAATCCCCTTCTGATCCATGGTATGCTCCTACTCTAAATTCTGAATCTGCTCACGGATCTTTTCAATCCCTGTTTTCAGCAGAATTGCGCGATTGGTGATTTCCAGGTCGGAGGATTTGGACAAGGTGGTATTGGCCTCCCGGTTCATCTCCTGAGCAATAAAATCAAGATTACGTCCCACATTTCCGCCCTTCTGCAGAGATTCCCTGGCAGTATGAATATGGCTGCGAAGGCGTACCAGCTCTTCATCCACGCAGCTTCTGTCCGCAAAAATCGCGACCTCTGTCAAAAGCCGGTTCTCATCAATGGAAGCATCTGCCAAAGCATTCTCCACCTTCTCGCGAAGCCTGTCCTGATACTCCTGAATGATCTTCGGCGAGCGCTCCTCGATAAAATCTACCAGCTTCTCCATCTCATCCAGCTTCAGAAGCAGATCCTCCTTCAGATGCTCTCCCTCCACGCTGCGGGAAGCGGCAAACTGCTCCGCTGCCATTGTGAACGCCCGTTTCAGATCCTGCCACAGCTCCTCCTCATCCACAGGCACTTCCTCCAGAGAAAAAACCTCCGGGCACCTGGACAAAAGAGAAACGCCTGCGTCATTTTCCAGAGAGAAGTCCTGCGACATCTGGCGGAAATATTTTACATACTCCTCCGCGATCTGACGATTATACTTTACAC
>JAJQID010000107.1 GCA_021199405.1 Lachnospiraceae bacterium | reverse complement strand
GCTTTAAAATCACCACAATCGCCATCATAGCCACGCTGACCACATTTTGGGCAACCCACAGAATTGCGGTCATATCGAGAATCTCAGCAACCAGCAAAAAGAGCCCGATCACAGCGATACCTCTGAGCAGCACAAAGGTTCTGGTAGACTGTATCCAGCCAAGGATCTTATAGATCAGCCAGGCAAGAATCAGCATCTCCAGAACGTCGATAACCGTTAAATTATATTTAACGAAGCTGTTCGTAATATAGCTCCAAAACGTGGTAATATACTGCATGGCAATTTCTTCTTTTCCCTCAATTCAATCAAAACCTGCCGACACATCCCCGCAAAAGAGGTTACAGACCGCCCGGATTTCAGACTACCTCCTGTTTCTCGGAGAGTTGATCCTCTTGACTGTTCTGGACGCTGTGGTCACATGCATCTTGGGAACCGCCTTCACATAATAATAATACTCATCGTCCTCAAACTGTACCTTCTCGGACCGGCTGTAGTCCAGCCCCCGCATCAGGAAGGTAACCAAAACGGCAATGAGTGCTGAAATCGTGGTTTCCACCAGAAGCTCCACCAAAGACAGCTCAATCTCAAAGGACAGCACCGCCAGAATATTCAGTATCGCGTTCAGTAAAGCCGCACTGACCACCGCGATCATCCAACCGTAGTCTATGGAAGTCTTGCAGATCAGGTAAACCACAATCCCCACCAGCAAAAAGATCACTGCCATAATCCACAGCTCCTCGTTGGACACAAGACCGCTGATGGCTGTACTGATCTTCTCCAGGCTGTCATTGTCTGAAATAGCCGTAATCGCCGCCGCATTTTCCACAATGTAAGACAGATAATAATAAGTCACCACTCCAAGACTGACAGCGATCGCGGAGCCCATTCCCCCGGCAACTCCCACCACCAGAGGCATGACATAAGGGATGTGCAGAATAAAGGCCAGGGGTGTCAGAAGCCAGACAATATACTGTCTGCTGCCGCACAACCGGAAATACAGTAAAAACATGCATAAAAACACAGCCAGCAGCACCCCCGCCACCTCAATGGACAGCGCTGACACATGAGCCACAAGAAACAGAGCGCAGACAAACGCTGTAAATCCCATGGGCAAAAGACCGCACAAAACCGAGGCTAAAAGCACAATAAAAATATTGTCAAGCCTTGTCATATATCCAATCCTTTCATTGATCATGAGCAGCAGCGCAAAAGCGAGTATGCCTCTGGACAGTGGTCTGACAATTTTTTCGTATTGCGCATACAGATTTTGAATTTCCGTTTTTATCATTAAAATCGTGGTCATAGGTTCCTCATCTCTTCTTTGAATCTCCAGGCATCTTATAGGAATGATAGAGCTCCTTCATATCTCCCAGATATCCCTTCAGGCGTCTGCGCTTCCGGTCATACTGGTATGTGGCATACAGATAGCATATAATTCCATATACTATGACAAAGCCAAGATAAACCAGCAGGATATCCCGGGCAAACAGCAGCAGATTCATGGTAAAAATCGCCTGCATCAGATCCTCCATATTGTAAAAAACATACAATACAAGGACAATCACAAAGGCTATCGTTCCGCAGATCATTCCAGTCAGTACCTGCCCTCCAATGTAATCCCTGCGGTAATAATCAGCAATCGCCAGCGCATCCCTTCCCTCTCTGTCCTCAAAGGCTGCCAGCCGGGTCATCAGCCGGGTACGTTCCGCGTTTATCATCTTTTACTCCATTCCCGCGGCCAGCGTCAGCAAATACACCCTGGCGGCGCCGGCCTTTTTCAGCACGGCGGCCACAGCGTCCGCTGTACTGCCCGTCGTATAAATATCGTCCACAATCAAGATTATTTTTAATTGTACATCAACTTCAGCTATTTTAAAAGCATTTTTCAAATTATTTTGCCGTTCTGTGCGATTCAGCTGTTTTTGAGAGATTGTTTTCCTGCTTCTGATCACACATTGCCCGCATACCGGCAGCCCAAGCCGCCTTCCCAGCGCCTTAGCCAGAAGCTCAGCCTGATTATAGCCCCGCCGGCGTTTCCGGCTCTTATGCAGGGGAACAGGCACAATCAGATCAATTTTCCAGGCGGCAATGGTATCCCGAAGCTCCCGGTACCATTCCTCTGCAAAAAAATCCGCATACTCCTGCCTCCCCTTATATTTCAGGCGAAAAACAGCTCCGGCCACGCTCTCATAGCTGTACAGGGAACGGCCCCGGTCAAACACATGGGGATATCTGCGGCAGTCAGAGCAGTACTCCCACTCATCCTTTGAAAGACCCTTGCCACATTTCAGGCAATAGGAGCGGCCCAGGTATACAAGCTTTCCTCTGCAGCCCGGGCAGATATACTCTCCCCAGGGCGCCGGCCGGTCGCAGACCGGACACCTTCTGGGAAATAACAGTTCTTTGATAATTGACACAGCATCCTTTCCCTCTCCAGGTGACTGCTGTTGCTTATAATACCTTTGTTTTACTATAAAAGTGTTCTCAATAGACGCTCAGGTGGGCAAGCTCGCTTGCACAGCTGAGCGAATATTAGAGAACCTGACCTGTATGAGCAAGTAGCCATTTTCCGAAGGAAAATGAGTGGATTGCGAATGCAGGCAGCGATTGCGGAGCAATCGACTTTTATACATAGTGATGTCCGCGTCAGCGGACATGTCCGTTTTATGACAGTCCTCTATATCTGTTCATCCGGCTCCTGCGCGGCACACTCTTTAATCCTCAGATCCAGGGACGTGTATCTTTCGTGCTGGCTGACATTCTGAATCATCTCCTGCACACAACGGGAGCTGCCCAGAATCACCACACATTTTTTGGCTCTGGTCACACCGGTATAGAGCAGATTCCGGTTAAAAAGCATCTTCGGGCCACCCAGCAGGGGCATCACCACCGCCGGATATTCACTGCCCTGAGATTTGTGTATGGTAATGGCATAGGCCAGATCCAGCTCCTCCAGATGATCGAAGGGATAAGTCACTCTCTTCCCCTCCTCAAATTCCACCACCATCTGCTCCGCCGGCTCCCGGATTTCCAGAATACGGCCCAGATCACCGTTAAAAACGCCCATTCCCCTGTCTACAGGAATATTGTATTTTCCCAGAATCTCCCACTCCGCCTGATAATTATTCTTCGTCTGCATCACCTTGTCCCCTTCCCGAAAAAGGGTGGACCCCTCCTGATGCTCTTTTTTGCGCGGATCCGGCGGATTTATGTATCGCTGCAGTATCTGATTAAGCTGCTCCACCCCCAGAGCTCCCTTACGCATGGGGGTCAGCACCTGAATCTCCAGCGGAGAGGCATTCACATACTTCGGCAGCATCTGGGTAATCAACTGCAGCATATGCTTGTAAATGACATTGGGCTCCTTCCGCTCCAGCAGAAAAAAATCCCTGCTCTTATTGCTGAATTCCAGGGGTTCTCCCTGATTGATTCTGTGAGCGTTCACCACAATATCGCTGGTCTGTGCCTGCCGGAAAATATGCTTCAATGTCACCACCGGAAAGCAGCCGCTTCGAATCAGATCTCTCAGCACCTGCCCCGGCCCCACACTTGGGAGCTGGTCCACATCCCCCACCAGAATCAGCCGGGTTCCCACCGCGATGGCCTGGAGCAAAGAGGAAAACAAATGAATGTCCACCATGGACATCTCATCCACAATCACCACGTCCGCATCCAGCGGATTGTCCCGGTTTCTCTCAAAGCGGGCTCCCCTGCCGCTTTCCTCCAGAGCACCGTTGACCTCCAACAGGCGATGAATGGTTCTGGCCTCGCAGCCTGTGGCCTCCGTCATGCGTTTGGCAGCTCTCCCCGTAGGCGCCGCCAGCAAAATATCCAGACCCTGCTTTTCAAAATACCTCAGAATCATGTTGACCGTGGTAGTCTTGCCCGTGCCCGGACCGCCGGATAAAATAAACAGGCCGTTTTCGATACTGGAAAGCACCGCCTTCCTCTGCATCTCATCCAGCTCAATGGAGGCTTCCGCAGCGATAGCGTCAATTTCCTTTTGCAGAGTAACTCTTGCAGAAGTGTCCATCAGCTCCACTGCCCCGTTCAGGTCATGGAGCATCCGGGCGCAGTTTAATTCCAGATAATAATATCTGGCCGCATATACGAGAGTCTGTTCCCCCTGTCTTTTGATCACCAGCTTTTTGTCCATCATCATGTTGGATAAAACCGGCTCAATGAATGCGGAAGCAACCTCCAGGAGCTGTTCCGCCCTGGTCAGAAGCAGCTCCATCGGCAGATAAACATGGCCCTCCTGCTGCGCCTGAGTCAGCACATACAGCACCCCGCTGGCAATGCGATAGTCCGAATCCGTATGAATCCCTGCCCTGACTGCGATCTCATCCGCCATCTTAAAGCCGATGCCGCTGATGTCCTCCGCCAGACGATAAGGATTGGTCTGCATCACCTGATAAATCTCATTCTGATAGGTCTGATAAATCTTCACAGCCAGTGTATTGCTGATGCCGTATTTCTGCAGATAGACCAGCGCCGAACGCAGCTCCTTTTTTTCCTCCATCTGTGCAGAAATCTCCTGCGCCATGCGCTCACTGATCCCCTTAATCTCTGCCAGGCGCTCCGGTTCCTCCTCCATGATGCGAAAAGTATCGTCGCCAAATTTGCGTACAATCCGGTCTGCCAGAGCCGCCCCAATTCCCTTGACGGCACCGCTGGCCAGATATCGCCGCATACTCTCCTTATCCTCAGGCGGAATAACCTGGTAAGAAGAAATTTTAAACTGGCTGCCATACACCGGATGGGCAACACCCTCTCCTCTGGCCTCAATGGTCTCCCCCACAGTCAGGCCCTTCAGCATTCCCACACAGGTGATTTCATCGCCCTCACTGACCAGATTTATCACTGTATATCCATTTTCACTGTTCTGGTAAATGATATGCTCCACATATCCCCTGATGACATCCATGTATTCACAAAACAGGGGCTGCCGGTGACAGCCCCTTTATCCTTTTCTTATTTTACGTAAATATAATTTTAATTGTCCTCACCAAAACCGGAAAGCGATTCGATATATTTCCCCGTTCCAATCGCCACGCAGGTCATGGGATCCTCCGCTGTAACAGTGTTGATGCCTGTCCTGTCGTGAATCAGCTCCTCCAGCCCCCGCAGCATGGCGCCGCCGCCGGTCAGCACAATCCCACGATCAGAAATATCTGCTGCCAGCTCCGGCGGTGTTTTCTCCAGGACGCTGTGAATGGTCTCCACGATCTGATTAACCGTATCCCGAAGAGCTTCCTCAGTCTCATAGGAGGAAACAGAGATGGTTTTGGGAAGGCCTGTCACCAGATCCCTGCCCCGGACATCCATAAACTCCTCCTCGCCGCTGCGCCAGCAGGTTCCCACCTTGATTTTCAAATCCTCGGCGCTTCGGTCTCCCACCAGCAGATTGTGCTTCTTTCTCAGATATCTGACCAGAGCCTCGTCAAAATCATCCCCGGCCACCTTGATGGACGCGCTGACCACGCTGCCTCCCAGAGAAATCACAGCAATATCAGAGGTACCGCCGCCGATATCCACAATCAGGTTGCCGCAGGGTCTGGAAATGTCAATGCCTGCGCCGATGGCCGCCGCGATGGGCTCCTCAATGATATAAACCTCCCTGGCACCCGCCTGATACGCAGCGTCCTCCACTGCTTTTTTTTCTACCTCGGTAACCCCGCTGGGTACGCACACCGCGATCCGGGGCTTGCGGAAAGTCCGGTGGCCGATGGCCTTCCTGATAAAGTGCTCCATCATCTGCTCCGTCACCCTGTAATCAGAAATCACGCCCTGACGCAGAGGACGAACCGCCACAATATTGCCCGGGGTGCGGCCAAGCATCAGGCGCGCGTTCTCCCCGATGGCCTTGATGGTATTGGTGTCTCTGTCAAACGCCACAACACTGGGCTCCTTGAGCACCACGCCCTTCCCCTTGATATATACTAAAATGCTCGCTGTACCCAAATCGATTCCAATATCACTATATGCCACGGTACACTTCCTCCTTCACTGATCCTGGACATTATTTCACTCTGCTTTATAAACGGATATCATTAGTTACTGTTTCTCTTTTGACTGATGTTAATGCACCTTTTAATTTGAATTCCAGAAATATCCAGTTTTTGCTATCTACCATCATAAAGCAGATTGTCCGGAAGTGCAAGAGCGAAAAAAGGCGATTCTGAAATTTTTAGCTTCTCCTGTTACTCTTCACAGAAAATGCATAAATATGATTTATATTTCCCGTCCCGCCTTTTGCAGCATTTTCTTAACATAGGCTCCCGTATAGGAAGCCGGATTCTGAGCCACCTCCTCCGGCGTGCCCTTCGCGATCACTGTACCGCCGCCGTCTCCGCCCTCCGGGCCCATATCAATGATATAATCCGCGGTCTTGATCACATCCAGATTGTGCTCAATGACCACCACCGTGTTGCCGCCGTCAGCCAGCCTCTGTAAGATTTCCGTCAGCTTGTGCACATCCGCAAAATGAAGTCCCGTGGTGGGCTCATCCAGAATATAAATAGTTCTGCCTGTGCTCTTTCTGGACAGCTCCGCCGCCAGCTTGATGCGCTGCGCCTCGCCGCCGGACAGCGTGGTGGAAGGCTGCCCCAGCTTAATATAGGACAGACCCACATCATTCAACGTCTCGATTTTCCGACGGATGGAGGGCACCGCAGAAAAGAAGGACACTGCCTCCTCCACCGTCATCTCCAGCACGTCATAAATACTCTTTCCCTTATATTTGACCTCCAGAGTCTCCCGGTTGTATCTTTTCCCGCCGCAGACCTCGCAGGGCACGTACACATCCGGCAGGAAGTGCATTTCAATCTTGATAATGCCGTCCCCGGCACAGGCCTCGCAGCGGCCGCCCTTTACGTTAAAGCTGAAACGACCCTTGCCATAGCCTCTGGCCTTAGCGTCGGCGGTTCCCGCGAACAGGTCTCGAATCTGGTCAAACACGCCGGTATAGGTGGCCGGATTGGAGCGGGGCGTGCGGCCGATGGGGGACTGATCAATTGCAATAACCTTGTCCAGCTGCTCCATGCCCTGAATACTCTTATATTTCCCCGGGATGGTGCGGGCCCGGTTCAGCTTTCTGGCCAGTACCTTGTAAAGCACCTCGTTAATCAGAGAGGATTTGCCGGAGCCGCTGACCCCGGTGATGCAGGTGAATACCCCCAGAGGGATATCCACATTAATATTTTTCAAATTATTCTCCGCGGCGCCTTTGATATGCAGCCAGCCCTGGGGACTTCTGCGGGTTTCCGGCACTGGAATGGCCAGCCGTCCGCTCAGATACTGGCCTGTGATAGAATTGGGGTTCTCACAGATTTCCTTCGCCGTTCCCTGAGCTACCACCTCACCGCCATGCTCCCCGGCGCCGGGACCCACATCCACAATATAATCCGCTGCCCACATGGTATCCTCGTCATGCTCCACCACAATCAGGGTGTTGCCCAGATCCCGCAGATTGCACAGAGCGTTCAGCAGCTTATTATTATCCCGCTGATGCAGTCCGATGCTGGGCTCATCCAGAATATAGCAGACCCCCACCAGGCCGGAGCCGATCTGGGTAGCCAGCCGGATGCGCTGCGCCTCGCCGCCGGACAGGGTGCCGGTGGGCCGGGACAGAGACAGATATTCCAGACCAACCTCCTTCAGAAACCCCACACGATTTCTGATTTCCCTTAAAATCTGGTCGCCAATCAAAAGCTGCTGCTTTGACAGCTTCAGTTCCTGCAGGAAAACATACAGATCTTTCACAGAAAGAGAGGTCATCTCATAAATATTTTTATCTCCCACAGTCACCGCCAGGGATTCCTTTTTCAGACGCATGCCCCTGCAGGCCTTGCAGGGTGTGATGCGCATAAAGGTCTCATATTCCGCCTTCATCACATCGGAGGAGGTCTCCCGATAGCGCCGTTCTTCATTTTTGATTAATCCCTCAAAGGCAATTGGATAAACTCCCTTTCCCCGCTGTCCCTCATAATAGACATCCACCTTTCGGTCCGTACCGTGAATCAGTACCTCCTGAACCTCCTCAGATAATTCCTCAAAGGGGGTATCCAGACTGAACTGAAACTCCTTCGCCAGCGCCGTCAGGGTAGCGTAGGTAAAGCTGCCCGGCTGGGAGGAGGACTGCCAGCCCATGGCCTGAATGGCTCCCTGATGAATGGAAAGACTTCTGTCCGGAATCATCAGATCCACGTCAAATTCCATCTTATACCCCAGACCTGCGCACTCCGGGCAGGCACCAAAGGGGTTGTTGAAGGAAAAGCTTCTTGGCTCAATCTCACTGACACTGGTGCCGCACTCCGGACAGGAAAAGTTCTGGGAACAGGTAATCGTCTCTCCGCCAATGACATCAATTAACAGAAGTCCTCCGGACAAAGACAGCGCATTTTCAATGGAATCCGAAAGCCGGGACTGAATGCCCTCCTTCACAACCAGTCGGTCCACAATCACTTCAATATTGTGCTTAATGTTTTTATCCAGCGAAATCTCTTCGGAAAGCTCGTACAGATTACCGTCGATTCTCACCCGCACATAACCGCTCCTTCTGGCCCGGTCAAGCACTTTCTCATGCATGCCCTTCCGCCCCCGGACAATGGGAGCAAGCAGCTGCAGCCTCGTGCCCTGGGGCAGCACCATAACCTGATCCACCATCTGGTCCACCGTCTGTCTGCTGATGGTTCTGCCGCAGTTGGGGCAGTGAGGCGTCCCGATTCTGGCATATAACAAACGAAAATAATCATAAATCTCCGTCACAGTACCCACTGTGGAACGGGGATTGCGGTTGGTGGATTTCTGGTCGATGGAAATGGCCGGAGAAAGTCCCTCAATGGACTCCACATTGGGCTTCTCCATCTGTCCCAGAAACATCCGGGCGTAAGAGGACAGGGATTCCATGTAACGCCGCTGCCCCTCCGCGTAGATGGTATCAAAGGCCAGAGAGGACTTGCCAGAGCCGGATAACCCGGTCAACACCACCAGCTCATTGCGCGGAATATCTACATCGATGTTTTTCAGATTATGTTCACTGGCCCCACGGATTTTGATGTATTCTCTGGGACGCATTTTTGCTGCTTCATTCATAATATTTTATACGACTCCTGTTTTATTCTCTTCTGTTCTATAACTTCTATTGTTTCTTCCGTCAAAGGAAATATCCATCCTCTTCCCACTATACCGCGGTAGTTTCTCCTTCAACTGATATTACGGAAAAGACTTTAAGTTGTTTCCTATGTCTCATCCTGAATTTTCAGCAAAAGCTTCTTCAGGGATACCATCTGATCACGCAGTTCCGCAGCCTGCTCGAAATTCAGCTCTGCTGCCGCCTTCTTCATGCGCTTCTGCACCTCGCCGATATATTTCTCCAGCTCCTGCTCGGTCATCAGCTCCGGATCCTTCTGCTCCGCCGGCTTTTTCTTTGTCAGGCTGGTGCTGACCCGGATCAGGTCACGAACATTCTTTTTAATGGTCTGAGGGGTGATACCGTGTTCCTCATTGTAGGCCTGCTGAATGCTCCGGCGGCGGTTGGTCTCCTCGATGGCCTTCGCCATGGATTCCGTCATATTATCCGCATACATAATCACATGGCCCTCCGCGTTTCTTGCCGCCCGGCCCACCGTCTGAATCAGTGAGGTCTCAGAACGCAGAAAGCCCTCCTTGTCAGCGTCCAGGATGGCCACCAGCGTGATCTCCGGAATATCCAGACCCTCCCGCAAAAGGTTGATGCCCACCAGCACGTCAAACACATCCAGACGCATGTCCCGGATAATCTCACTGCGCTCCAGCGTATCAATATCGGAATGAAGGTAACGGACGCGGACGCCCACCTCCTTGAGATAATCCGTCAGATCCTCCGCCATGTGCTTGGTCAGCGTGGTAATCATGACCTTGTGGCCGCCCGCCGTCTCCTTTTTGATTTCCGCCAGCAGATCATCAATCTGTCCCTCTACCGGGCGCACACTGATCTCAGGATCCAATAATCCGGTAGGGCGGATCACCTGCTCTGCCCGCAAAAGCTCATGCTCCGCCTCGTAATCCCCAGGCGTGGCGGAAACGAACAGCAGCTGATCTATTTTACTTTCAAATTCCGCAAAATTCAAGGGGCGGTTGTCCAGAGCGGAGGGCAGGCGAAAGCCGTAATCCACCAAGGTAGTCTTGCGGGACCGGTCGCCAAAATACATTCCCCGGATCTGCGGAATGGTCATATGAGATTCATCTATAATAATCAGGAAATCATCCTTAAAATAATCCATCAATGTATAGGGAGCCTGCCCTGCCTCCATGAAATTCAGCTGCCGGGAATAATTTTCAATACCGGAGCAAAAGCCCGTCTCCCGCAGCATTTCCACGTCGTAATTCGTGCGCTCCGCAATGCGCTGAGCCTCAATCAGCTTATCCTGCCCTTTAAAATACTTCACCCGCTCCTCCAGCTCCAGCTCAATATTGTCGCAGGCCAGGCCGATCTTGTCCGGAGAAGTCACGTAAGCCGATGCCGGAAAAATCATCACATGCTGCAGTTCATTCTTCGCTCTGCCGGACAGGGCGTCCACCTCCACGATACGGTCAATCTCATCCCCAAAAAACTCAATCCGAATCAGAGTATCATCGTCATTGGCCAGGCAGACCTCAATAATGTCCCCCCTGACCCGGAAGGTCCCTCGTTCAGGATCCATCTCATTTCGCGTATACTGAATATCCACCAGCGCCCGCAGCAGCTCGTTCCTGTCCCTGACCATGCCGGGCCGCAGAGAAATCGCCATGCTCTCATACTCATCCGGACTGCCCAGACCGTAAATGCAGGACACGCTGGCTACCACCACCACATCCTTACGCTCCGTCAGTGCCGCCGTGGCCGACAGCCGAAGCTTGTCGATCTCATCATTGATGGCAGAATCCTTGGCAATATAGGTATCACTGGAGGGCACATAAGCCTCCGGCTGGTAATAATCATAGTAGGACACAAAATACTCCACCGCATTCTCAGGGAAAAATTCCTTGAATTCCTCGTACAGCTGTGCCGCAAGGGTTTTATTGTGCGCAATGACCAAAGTGGGCTTATTCAATGCCTGGATCACGTTGGCCATGGTGAAGGTCTTGCCGGAGCCGGTAACCCCCAGTAAAGTCTGGAATTGATTGCCTTTTTGGAAGCCCTCCACCAACTCGGCGATGGCCTGGGGCTGGTCTCCGGTGGGCTGGTATTCACTGTGAAGGATGAACGGTTTTTGTTCTGTATGCACAAAAATCACCTCGAATTTTCATGAGAAATTTTAGAAATCCATAGACGCGAAACACAGTTTCGCGTTGTCGCGGCATTCGCCTGATATCCGTGCAAGCACGGCTACCCGACTCATTGCTCGCGCAAAAAATTCATGTATAGCGCAAAAATTCGCCGAGACACATTCTCCATTTCTGAAACAATGGGCTTTCGACGAATCCTGTTCACCAAAACCGTTTTCCCGGACTGTGCGGATGTCTCAGTATCAGGCGAACAAAACGCCTCAAAACTGCCATTCAGTGTACCATATTCC
>JAJQID010000094.1 GCA_021199405.1 Lachnospiraceae bacterium | reverse complement strand
CGACCGGCTCCATCTCGTTTTATTTGATCGGGGGTGCATCGTGTGCGAGTCTGAATTATTAGTAGAGCAGCAGTGATACCGGCGTGGCGACCGTATCGGGAAGCGACAGCACGGCAACCGTTACGGCGGTGGCGGCGGGAACGGCGACCATCACGGCCAAAGCGTATTATGAGAAGGATACCTCGGTGTACAATACCGTTACCTGCACGGTCACAGTCAGAGCCTCCTCAACCACAGCGTTAAAGACCACGGACGGACAGGCTGTCTATGTGCTGGAGGACGGCGAATACAGAATTGCCACCTACAATGATTATTATACAGACGACATAAAATATTACGTCAAGACGGAAAGCTATACATATACCGGCTGGCAGACCATCAGCGGCAGCACATATTATTATGATGCCAACGGAAACCGGGTCACGGGCACTCAGGTGATTCAGGGGATTGAATATACCTTTGACAGCGAGGGAGCTCTGCAGGGAAGCGCCGGGACTTTGGGCATTGATGTGTCCAGCCACAACGGCTCCATTGACTGGACGGCGGTGGCCAATTCCGGTGTCAGCTTTGCCATTATCCGCTGTGGCTACAGGGGCTATGGCTCCGGTGTGCTGGTGGAGGATTCCCGGTTCAGGGCCAATATTCAGGGCGCTGTCAACGCGGGCATCAAGGTAGGCGTGTATTTCTTCTCCCAGGCGATCAGCACCACGGAGGCGGTGGAGGAGGCGTCCATGGTACTGCAGCACGTCAACGGCTACAGCCTCTCCTACCCGATATACATTGATGTGGAATATTCCAACAGCTCTCATAATGGGCGGGCGGACAGTCTGAGCGTTTCGGAGAGAACAGCAATTGTGAAGGCGTTCTGCCAGACCATTCAGAACAGCGGTTATTCCGCGGGCATTTACGCCAATAAGACCTGGCTGACAAGCTATCTGGATATGTCGCAGCTTAGCTCCTATAAGGTATGGCTGGCTCAGTACGCTGCCGCGCCCACGTATTCCGGAACCTTCCATATGTGGCAGTACACCTCCTCAGGAAGCATTGGTGGAATCAGCGGAAGCGTGGATCTGGATATGTGGTATTACTAGCGCATATTCGCAGTCAGTTCGAAGGCCGGGAGCAGTATGTTGGGCCTGTCGCAGTGACTGAATGAATTACATAAAAGGAAGGAACTTACCAATGAAAGGTATCATTTTAGCTGGAGGCTCCGGCACAAGACTCTACCCGTTGACCAAGGCGGTGTCCAAGCAGATCATGCCTGTGTATGACAAACCCATGATCTATTATCCCCTTTCCATCCTGATGCTGTCCTGTATCCGGGAGGTGCTGATTATTTCCACTCCCAGGGATGTGCCGGTATTTCAGGAGCTTCTGGGAGATGGCAGTCAGCTGGGGATGAAGCTGGAGTACGCGGTTCAGGAAAAGCCCAGAGGACTGGCGGATGCTTTCCTGATCGGCGAGAAATTCATCGGATCTGACAGGGTGGCTCTGATTCTGGGAGATAATATTTTCTATGGGCAGAGCTTCTCTGCGGTGCTCAAAAAGGTGACGGCCAGAGAGGATGGAGCCACAATCTTCGGATATTACGTGAGAGACCCCAGAGAGTACGGCGTGGTGGAGTTTGATGAGAACGGCATCGCTGTTTCCATCGAGGAAAAATCGGAGAATCCAAAGAGTAATTACGCGGTGCCGGGTCTGTATTTTTATGATAATGATGTGGTGGAAATCGCCAAAAATGTGAAGCCCTCGGCAAGAGGGGAAATAGAGATCACCAGTATTAATAATGAGTATCTGCGCAGAGGAAAGCTCCATGTGGAGACCATGGGCAGAGGCTTTGCGTGGCTGGATACGGGCAATCACGATGCGCTGCTTGACGCCTCCGATTTTGTGGCGGCTTTTCAGAAGCGGCAGGGTCTGTACATCTCCTGCATTGAGGAGATCGCCTACAGGAGAGGCTTTATTGACAGAGAACAGCTTCTGAAGCTGGCAGAGCCGCTGCTCAAGACCAATTACGGCAAATATCTGGTGGAAGTGGCGAACGGCCTGTAACACACAGGATAAAGTCTTTGACCTGTAACATCGTGTGAAAAGATACAGAGAAAATACAGATCAGTGGTATGACAGGAACTGCCATACGCAGAATCCGCGGCAGAGCGGGGTTCAGAAAGTAAGAGCATAACAGGGAGGAAATATGGGCAAAATCACAGTGGAAACCTGTCACATTGACGGGTTAAAGGTTGTTACCCCTACAGTTTTTGGGGACAACAGGGGTTATTTCATGGAGACCTACAATTACAATGATTTCAGGGAGGCGGGCATTGACCAGGTGTTTGTGCAGGACAATCAGTCAGCCTCCAAAAAGGGCGTTCTCAGAGGACTTCATTTTCAGTATCAGTATCCCCAGGATAAGCTGGTGCGGGTGATCCGGGGTGAGGTATATGACGTGGCGGTGGATCTCAGGGAGGGCTCCGCTACCTTTGGCCAGTGGTTTGGCGTTCTTCTTTCCGAAGAAAATAAAAAGCAGTTTTTCGTACCGAAGAACTTTGCTCACGGCTTTCTGGTTCTCAGCGATTACGCAGAGTTTGTCTATAAGTGCTCCGATTTCTATCATCCCAACGACGAGGGCGGTATCCGCTTTGACGATCCGGACATCGGTGTGAAGTGGCCCATTCCGGAGGGGATGGAGCTGACCTTATCCGACAAGGACAAAAAACAGAAAAGCTTTGCGGAATACCTGAAGGAGAAGCAGGCATAGCACCTTCAGGGCAATGCCTGAGAGAAAAACGGACACGACAGTTTTGAGGAACATCCGGAGGGAAAGCAGGCATAGTACCCAAAGGAAAAAAGGATTACAGGAATCATATATGAAAGAAATCATCGAAAACAGACAGCTCATCTGGAAGCTGGCCAAAAATGACTTTAAAAAGCGTTATGCCGGCTCCGCCCTGGGGGCTGTCTGGGCGCTGATCCAGCCGGTGGTGACCGTGGTCATGTACTGGATTGTGTTTCAGGGAATATTTCAGAATAGAGCACAGATGATCGCAGGGGGCATCGAAGTCCCCTACGTCCTTTTTCTGACCAGCGGCCTGGTGCCCTGGTTTTTTTTCAGTGAGGCATTAAATAATGGAACCACAGCGTTGATGGAGTATCAGTATCTTGTCAAAAAGGTGGTATTCAATATCAACATTCTTCCCGTGGTGCGGGTGACAGCGGCTCTGTTTATCCATGCCTTCTTTGTCTGTGTACTGCTGTTTATTTCCATGCTCTACGGATATTTCCCGGGGCTTCCCACACTTCAGATTGTTTATTACAGCTTCGGCCTGTTTTTGTTTACATTGGCGCTGTGCTATTTTACCAGTGCCATCGTAGTATTTTTCAGGGATCTGACCCAGATCATCAACATTGCGCTGCAGCTGGGCATGTGGGCTACCCCCATTCTGTGGGACATTTCCATGACCGACAGCTGGCCGCCCGTCATAGGCGTTATTATCCGCCTGAATCCGGTCTGCTATGTGGTCAGCGGCTACAGAAGCGCCGTCTACGGACAGGTCTGGTTCTGGGAGCAGCCGTTGTACACGGTCTACTTCTGGGCGGTGACGGTCATACTGCTGATTTTAGGCAAAAAATTATTTGTGAAGCTGAAGTATCATTTTGCGGATGTGCTGTAGGGTAAATGAGCATGAATCCCCAAGTGATTCGGTATAGGAGATAGCGTTACTGAAGTCTTGCATAAAAATAACACTTTTATACTGTCAATTGCGATAACGCAGGAGGTTTCGATAAAAAAAGCTAAGGCGAAGATTAACGTTAGTTTTTGCAGAGAAAGCCCAAGAAGCGGAGCCTCGGCGAACGCTGATTGGCAGCTTTCTCGCATGCATGAATGCTGAGCCGTGCTTTTTTTATCGAAACCTCCGGAAATTAAAATCAAGTAATAAAAAAGGATCCATTATGAAAAATTCCCCCGCTATCGACGTAAATCACGTCTCTAAAGTATATAAATTATACGAGAAACCATATTACAGAATCCTGGATGCTCTGGGCATCGGCGGCCCCAAGTATACGGAGCACGCCGCCTTAAAGGACATAAGCTTTCAGATTGGGCAGGGAGAATGCGTGGGCATTATCGGCACCAATGGCTCCGGCAAGTCCACGATCTTAAAGATTATCACCGGTGTGGTTCAGCCCACGGGAGGAAGCGTGCAGGTCAATGGCCGGATTTCCGCTCTTCTGGAGCTGGGTGCGGGCTTCAATATGGAGTACAACGGCATTGAGAATGTCTACCTGAATGGCACCATGCTGGGCTTTTCCGAGGAAGAGATTAAAGAGAAGCTGCCCGCCATCCTGGATTTTGCGGACATCGGCGACTATGTCTATCAGCCCGTCAAGACCTACTCCTCCGGCATGTTTGTGCGGCTGGCCTTCGCTGTGGCCATTAATATTGACCCGGAGATTCTGATCGTGGATGAGGCCCTGAGCGTGGGAGATGTTTTCTTTCAGGCGAAATGCTACCATAAATTTGAGGAATTCAAGGAGATGGGCAAGACCATTGTCTTTGTCAGCCACGATCTGTCCAGCATCCAGAAATACTGCGACCGGGTTATCCTCTTAAATCAGGGCGATATGCTGGGAGAGGGGACCGCGAAGGATATGATCGACGCCTACAAGCAGGTGCTGGTGGGGCAGTATCAGCCGCAGCATCAGCCTTCGGAAAAGACGGAATCTCTGGTGGATGATGAGGAAATCCGTGCCCTGGCAGCGCAGAAGGCGGGCACCAATCCTCATCTGCTGGAGTATGGCACCAGGCAGGCGAAGATCACGGAATTTTATATCACCGATGAGCACCAGGTCAGAAGCAATGCCATCCTCAAGGGAACCAGCTTTACCATTCACATGGAGGTGGAATTTTACGAGAGCCTTCCTGAGCCGATCTTTGCTTTTGCATTTAAGAATATCAGAGGAACAGAGATCACCGGTACCAACAGCATGGTGGAGAAGGCGTTCCTGGAGCCGGTAAAGGCAGGGGATGTCAAGCATGTGACCTTTACTCAGAAAATGAGCCTTCAGGGCGGGGAATATCTGCTGAGTCTTGGCCTGACCGGTTATGCGGGGGATGAATTTCAGGTGTATCACCGTTTATATGATGCACTGAATGTGACAGTGGTGTCAGACAAGGATACGGTGGGATTTTATGACATGGATTCCACTGTGGAAGTGACAGAAAAAAGCCGGTCTTAACATCATTCTAACAATTATGCAGGAAGATAACACCATGAAGCATACCTCTCTCACCATTTCCAATCTGAAAAAAACATATCATTATCTGAAAAAAAACGGTCTGGCGGAGACTTTCGTCTCCGCTTTTGAGCGCATTACCGAAAAAAATAACGCTTACACATACACTCCTCCATCGGAGGAGGAGCTGCAAAGGCAGCGTCTCAACCAGAATATTTCCCGGATTTTTTTCAGCATTCTGGTGCCGGTCTATCAGACGCCGGAAAATTATTTTCGGGAAATGATTTCCTCCGTCCGGGCGCAGACCTACAGAAACTGGGAGCTGATTCTGGCGGATGCAAGCCCGTCAGATCGGCTGAAGGGCGTGGCGGAAAGCTTTCATGATCCCCGAATCCGATATCGAAAGCTGGCAGAAAACAGGGGAATTTCCGCAAACACCAACGAAGCTCTTTCCCGGGCTGCCGGTTCCTACATTGGCCTGCTGGATCATGACGATGTGCTGACTCCGGATGCTCTTTATGAGATGGCGCAGACCATCGAGGAGAGCAGAAACAGCGGAGCTCTGGCCCGGGTTCTGTATTCCGATGAGGATAAATGGGATGGGGAAGAGGCCTTCTATGACGCCAATTTAAAGCCGTCCTTCGATCAGGACCTGCTCTGGAGCAACAATTATATCTGTCACTTTCTGGTGATGGAAAGCACTCTGATGAAGAAGCTTTCCTTTCGCCCGGCTTATGACGGAGCACAGGATTATGATCTGACGCTCCGGGCTCTCAGATGTCTGGATCAGGAGACGGCGGGCGGACGCAAATCATTACAAGTTCTTAACATCTCAAGGGTATTATATCACTGGCGCTGTCATAGAGAGTCCACCGCAGATAACCCTCAGAGCAAACGCTACGCCTATGAGGCGGGACTTGCCGCAGTGAGGGAGGATCTACGGGAGCGAGGCATTGAAGCCACAGTCTCTCACAGTAAGCATCTGGGCTTTTACAGAGTGGACTACAAGGATATTTTCCGGGACAGACCCGAGGTGGCTATGGTGACGGGACCCGTTTATCACAGAAGCCGCATTGCGGGCGGGGCCCTTGACGCAGAGGGAAGGCCCGTTTATCAGGGGCTTTTGAGGGGCTTTGACGGCGGACACCTGCACAGAGCCGGTCTGTGGCAGAGCTGCGCCATGGGAGATTTTGAAAACAGTCTGGTGCGGACGGAGCTTTATGAGGCTTTTCTGAAGGAATACCCGGAGTTTGCGTCAGATGAGACGGCGGCGGGTAACAGCCCGAAGTCCGTTGAGACTGCTTCCAGGAGCCAGACAGACAAAAGGAAGGCCTGGGCCGATTTTGTACACTGCCATGGCTGCCTGATTTTATATGATCCGGAGAGACAGTAGATGGTAACGATCATTATCCCCAATTATAACGGCCTTCATTATCTGGGGGATTGCCTGGACGCCATTCTGCCGCAGGCTGAGGAGGAGGACCGGCACGTGCTGGTGGTGGACAATGGCTCCACGGACGGATCCGTGGAGTTTCTGCGGACATATCCGGGGATAGAGACTCTGTTTTTGCCGGACAACACCGGTTTCTGCGGGGCGGTCAATGCGGGCATCCGGCACAGCCACACCAGATATGTGATTTTATTAAATAACGACACGAAGGTAAGACCAGGATATGTTCAGGCGTTAATTGACGGTATGGAACAGGACGGGAAGCTTTTTTCCATCAGTGCGCAGATGCTGATGATGCATTCCCCGGACAGAATTGACAACGCGGGAGACCTGTATACGGCTCTGGGATACGCGAAGGGAAGAGGCATCGGCAAACCGGCGGATGCGTACGACCAACCGGCGGAGATTTTTTCCTCCTGCGGAGGCGCGGCTATTTACCGCAGGGCAGTGTTCGATCAGATCGGTCTGTTTGATGAGACCCATTTCGCTTACCTGGAGGATGTGGACGTGGGCTACAGAGCCAGAATTTACGGCTGGCACAGCATTTATCTGCCGGAGGCGAAGGTGGAGCATGCGGGCAGCGGCTTTTCCGGCTCCCGTTATAATAGCTTTAAGGTTTCTCTTACCAGCCGCAACAGTGTGTATCTTCCCTGGAAAAATATGCCTTTTCTCCAGCTTTTGCTGAACCTTCCCCTGCTGCTTTTGGGGTATCTGGTGAAGACGCTGTTTTTTGTAAAAAAAGGCCTGGGACGGGAATATGTCAGGGGACTTTCAGAGGGCGTGAAGCTGTGCCTGAAGCGGGAGAACAGAGACCGGAAGGTGCGCTTTCAGAGGAAGCATCTGATCAACTATGTAAAGATACAGCTCCGGCTGTGGGTCAATATTTTCCGGATCCTTTAAAGGCTGCCGTCGGTTTTTGAGGCGGATCATCCGGAGAGAAACGGGACTGAGGAGAAACAATACCGGGGAAACAAATGATCAAGGACAACCAGAATCTTTTAAATAAAATACATCTGCTTCTGGACGCGGTGATGATCATTGCTGCCTATGCTACCAGCTGGTTTATCAAATTCGTGCTGGGCATCGGCGGAATGGACGAGGGCGGCGTACTTCCTCCGGAGACATATTTCTCCCTGCTTTACTCCATCGTTCCTGTCTATCTGGTGATTTATTATCTGTTCCGGATGTACACGCCCAAGCGCACCATGCGTTTCCGGCTGGAGCTGGACACATTGTTTTTAGCCAATACGGTGGGCATTTTTGTTCTGCTGGCTATTTTGTATCTGGCGAAGGCCCGGGATTTTTCCCGTGTCATGCTGTTTTATTTTTATATTCTGAATTTCGTCTACGACGGGGGTTACCGTTATGTGCTGCGCCGTATTCTGCGCTCCATGCGGGAGAAGGGATACAATCAGAAGCATGTGCTTCTGGTGGGCTATTCTCAGGCGGCGGAGGCCTATATTGACCGGATTCTCGGCAATCCGGAGTGGGGCTACAGGATTTACGGCATTCTGGACGACCACAAAAAGCCCGGCTGGACCTACAAGGGTGTGGAGGTCATCGGGGAGATTGACAGCTTACAGGAAATTCTGTCCTCCAACGATCTGGATGAGATCGGCATCAGCCTTTCCTTACAGGATTATGACCGGCTGGAGGAGGTGGTGGCCTTCTGTGAAAAGAACGGCGTTCACACCAAATTTATCCCGGACTACAACCGGTTGATTCCCACAAAACCCTATACGGAGGATTTGAATGGCCTGCCGGTGATCAACATCCGCAATGTTCCCCTGACCAATTCCGGGAATGCCTTTATGAAAAGATGTGTGGACGTGGTGGGAGCCATCGCGGCAATCATTCTGTTTTCGCCGGCTATGGTGGTTTGCGCGATCCTGATTAAGACAGGCAGCAACGGACCGGTGATTTTTAAGCAGGAGCGGGTGGGCAGGCACAATAAGCCCTTTGAGATGTATAAATTCCGGACCATGGTCATGCAGACCACGGAGGATGAGGCTAAGGGCTGGACGGTGAAGGATGACCCCAGAGTGACGCCGGTAGGACGATTTATGCGGCGCACAAGTCTGGATGAGCTGCCTCAGCTTTTCAACATCCTCAAAGGCGACATGAGTCTGGTGGGACCCCGCCCGGAACGGCCCCAGTTCGTGGAGAAGTTTAAGGAGGAGATTCCCCGCTATATGATCAAGCATCAGGTGCGGCCGGGCATGACCGGCTGGGCGCAGGTGAACGGCTACCGGGGAGATACTTCTATCAGAAAGCGCATCGATTACGATATTTATTATATTGAAAACTGGACAATGCTGCTGGATATCAAAATCCTGATACTGACCCTTTTTAAAGGGTTTGTAAATAAGAACGCATATTAATAATGGAGGAAACGTGACATCATGGCACAACGGAGCACAAACGGCAGGACGGGAAATTCTCACAGTACAAAGAAAAGAAAGAAAAAAAGCAGAGCCAGAACAGCAGTCATCCTGTTAGTGGAAGCGCTGGTGCTGGTGGTCATGCTGGTGGCTCTCTGGGTGGTGACCCGGGCTACGGACGAGGAGACCGGCATCCAGAAGGTGGAGATTCAGGAGGAGGATATCGTTATCAACCAGGCGGTGCAGGAGAATGAGGTGCTGCAGGGCTACTACACGGTGGCGCTGTTTGGCGTGGACTCCACCGTGGGGAACCTGACCTCCAACACCAGAAGCGATACCATCATGATTGTCTCGCTGAACCTGGATACCAAGGAAGTTCATCTGATGAGTGTGTACAGAGATACATACCTGAACCTGGGCAACGACACCTACAGTAAGTGCAACGCCGCTTACGCCAAGGGCGGTCCGCAGCAGGCCATCAGTATGTTGAACATGAATCTGGATCTGGATATCACGGATTTTGTGACCGTAGGCTTTAAGGGAATGGTGGACGCGGTGGACGCTCTGGGCGGCGTATGGATTGACGTGGATGAGACAGAGCTTCTGCATATCAATAATTATCAGATTGGTATTTCCGAAAATCTGAATACCTCTTATACTCCGGTGACAGATACCGGTTATCAGCTCCTGGACGGCATTCAGGCCACTGCTTATTGCAGAATCCGATATGGCGGCGGCGATGATTATAAGAGAACGGAGCGCCAGAGAGAGGTGCTTCTGGCCATGCTTGACCAGGCGAAAACCATGGATGTCACGACATTGACCAAGATGGTGAATAACGTGTTCGGCAGTGTGTATACCTCCATTGAGCTGTCGGAGATTATTTCCCTTCTCTCTGACCTGAGCTCTTATACTGTGGTCAATGACGGCGGCTTCCCCTTTGAGGAATACCGCACCAGCGCTACCATGGGCAACAATATCGGAAGCGTGGTCATCTGTACGGATATGGAGACCGCGGTGACGGAATTCCATCAGATGTTCTTTAATGACTATAATTATGAGCCGTCGGACGAGCTGAAGGCAATCGCCGCTCAGATTAAATCGGATACCTCTCCTTATGTCAGCTATTAGAGAGCAGAATATGACCATTGATGTGATGATCCCCACCTATCGGCCGGGGAGAGAATTCATTGAAATTTTAAATCGGCTGATGAAGCAGAGCCGCCCCATCCATAAAATCATCCTGATCAATACGGAGGAGAGCCTGCTCACGGAGCCGGTGAGAGAAGCGATCGGGAAGCTTCCGGAGGAAATGGCTGAAATTTACCATATCTCCAAAGCGGAGTTCGACCACGCGGCAGTAAGGCGCCGGGGCATGGACTGCTCCGGCGCGGATTTTGTACTGTTTATGACCCAGGACGCGGTGCCGGCGAACGACAGGCTTTTGGAAGAGCTGTCCGCCATGCTTCAGAGAGATCCGCGCATTGCCGTGGCCTACGCAAGACAGCTGCCGAAGGAGGGCGCTGCCCTGACAGAGCGCTGCAGCCGGGAATTTAATTATCCGGACCGGGAGCGAATCAAGGGAATTGACGACCTTCCCGAGCTTGGCGTCAAGACCTTTTTCTGCTCAGATGTGTGCGCCATGTACCGCAGGGACGTGTTCTATCAGGTGGGCGGCTTTGAGGAGAAAGCGATCTTTAATGAGGATATGATTTACGCCTGTAAGGCCATGCGGGCCGGGTACCTGATAGGCTACGCCGCCCGGGCGGAGGTGTTTCATTCTCATAATTACGGCTTTTGGGAGCAGTTTCACCGCAATTTTGACCTGGCGGTGTCTCAGGCGGACCACCCGGAGGTGTTTGAGGGGATATCCTCAGAGCAGGAGGGAATGCGCATGATCAGCCGCTCCTTCCAGTATTTCGCAAAGCATAAAAAGCCCTGGGCCATGGTGCCCTTCCTCTGGCAGTGCGTGGGACGCTACAGCGGGTATCTGCTGGGGAAGAGGTATCAGAGGCTGCCGGGGAGAGTGATTTTATTCTGTACCTCCAATAAGGAATATTGGGGCTGAGGGAGTTCATGTTTTTATGGCTGTTTCGCTGTGTGCTGCGGATGTTCGGGAAGATTAATTTTTTCTACATGAATCTGACACAAATTTAACACAAATGCCGTTTATATTTATGTAAAAGGCGGTTGGAAGCAGTATCGGTAAATGAGCAGAACCGCAGATGAGAAGTGAGAACCAATGAAGGAAATCTTGAGGGAGGTTGACATAGCATGTTAGATCACGATCTGGAAGATCATCAGGACAATACGGAGGCTCCGCAGAATCCGGAGAGTGCGGATGGCGGACAGAGCCCGGAAAATAAATATTCTACGGAACAGGAAGGGAGCGCGTCTCAGGAGAACAGAAATCCGGCGGATGAAGTGGGAGGCTCTACGGTGAACTGGATCACAGCTACTCCGATTGTGGCGCAGAGCAGGCAGGAGCAGCAGAGCACCGACACCGGGGAGATTCAGAACAGCAATACAGATACCGTGCAGAATTCGAACACAGCAGAGGCGCAGGAAAGCTATTCCGATACCGCACAGGATGGGGACACAGCTCAACCGCAGGGCATCTATTCAGGTGCCGTGCGGAATGAGAGCTCCGGCGAACCGCAGGGCGTATATTCCGGTACTGTACAGAAT
>JAJQID010000136.1 GCA_021199405.1 Lachnospiraceae bacterium | reverse complement strand
CGTGGAGTTATCCAATATTGATGAGAAATATTATGAGCCGCCGCTTTTGCAGGTGATCCCATCCGCCTGCCATGCCTGCCCGGAGAACAAATTCGAGGTCACGGACCAGTGCATGGGCTGCGCGGCCCATCCCTGCCGCGAGGTCTGCCCCAGGGGTGCCATGACCATGAAAAACGGCAAATCCTATATTGACCAGGAAAAGTGTATCAAGTGCGGAAAATGTAAGGAAGTCTGTCCCTACGACGCCATTTCCCATTCTGTTCGCCCCTGTATGAAGGCCTGCGGGGTGAAAGCCATCGGCACCGGCGACCATGGCCGGGCGGTCATCGACCCGGAGAAGTGTGTGACCTGCGGCATGTGTATGGTCAGCTGTCCCTTTGGCGCGATCGCGGACAAATCCCAGATTTTTCAGCTGATTCGGGCATTGCAAAGCGGCAGAGAGATCATTGCTCAGGTAGCTCCCGCCTTTGTGGGACAGTTTGGCAGCACAGTGACTCCTCAGATGCTGAAGGAGGCGCTGCTGTCTCTTGGCTTTGCAGACGTCTATGAAACGGCTCTGGGCGCGGATTACGGCTGCCTGCAGGAGGCCCGGCATTATGTGGAGGAGGTAACCAGCGGCAAACAGAATTTTTCTCTGACCAGCTGTTGTCCCTCTTGGTCTGTCCTTGCCAAAAAATACTTTCCGGAGACCATTGATAAGATTTCCAACGAGCTGACTCCCATGGTAGCCACCGCCCGGATCATCAAGCAGGAGCACCCGAATGCTGGTGTGGTATTCATTGGCCCCTGCGTGTCCAAGAAGCTGGAGGCCAGCCGACGCACAGTGCGCTCCGATGTGGACTTTGTCATTACCTTTGAGGAGCTGGCGGGAATCTTTGAGGTGAGGGGCATTTTTTTCAATGAAATGAAAGAGCAGGAGGAGACAGAAAGGATGAATAGGGCCACCTCCCTGGGCAGAGGCTACGGCGTTGCCGGGGGAGTCGCGGGAGCCATCAAAAAAGCCATCGACACCTACTATCCGGGAACCGAAGTCAAAATTGAGCACGCCCAGGGGCTGGAGGACTGCCGCAAAGCTCTGCTCATGGCCAAGGCGGGAAGACTGAACGGTTATCTCATCGAGGGCATGGCCTGTCCCGGCGGCTGCGTGGCCGGCGCCGGCACCAACATCACCATCCCGCAGGCGACTAAAGCCGTGACTCAATATGCCAATACCTCGGAGCGGAGGATTCCGGAGAATATGTAGAGGGTGTTATTTACAGCTGTGTGGAGTATTAGCAAATGTTTCGCCAGGAAATGAAACGTGGAAGGAAATAGCACAAATTATAGAAACACAAATTATAGAAAGAAAATTAACACTTGAGATATGGTTGAAATTGCGTTATAGTTATTTGGATTTAAAATTGCATTAAAGCAGGGAATATCAAATAAAAAAGCTAAGGCGAAGATTAACGATATTTTTTCGCAAAGTATACATTTATGTAGAGCCGTGCTTTTTTATTTGATATTCCCGGAAATTATGAGGAGACTAAATAGAATGACAAAAATCAGAACCCGCTACGCCCCCAGCCCCACCGGCAGAATGCACGTGGGCAATCTGCGCACCGGCTTATACGAATACCTGATTGCCAAGCATGAAAACGGGACCTTCGTCCTGCGCATCGAGGACACCGACCAGGAGAGACAGGTGGAGGGCGCTGTGGATATCATCAACAGAACTCTGGACAAAACCGGCCTGATTCCGGATGAAGGGCCGGACAAGGATGGCGGCTATGGCCCTTACGTGCAGAGCGAGCGCATGAAGACCGGCATCTATATGAAATATGCCAAAGAGCTGATCGACAAGGGCGAGGCCTATTACTGCTTCTGCGATAAGGAGCGGCTGGAGGGTCTGCGCCAGACCATCGAGATGGACGGCGAGACTAAGGAGATCACCGTCTATGACAAGCACTGCCTTTCCCTCTCCAAAGAGGAGGTGGAGGCCAACCTGGCTGCCGGCAAGCCCTTTGTGATTCGCCAGAATAACCCCACCGAGGGCACCACTACCTTCCATGACGAGCTTTACGGGGATATCACGGTGGATAACTCCGAGTTGGACGATATGATTCTGATTAAGTCCGACGGCTACCCCACCTACAATTTTGCCAACGTGGTGGATGACCATACCATGAACATCACCCATGTGGTCCGGGGAAACGAGTACCTTTCCTCTTCGCCAAAGTATGTGCGCCTGTACGAGGCCTTTGGCTGGCAGGTGCCGGTGTATATCCACCTTCCCCTGATTACTGATGAAAATCACAAAAAGCTCTCCAAGAGAAGCGGTCATTCCTCCTTTGAGGATCTGCTGGAGCAGGGCTTTGTGGCGGAGGCCGTGGTCAATTATATCGCTCTTCTTGGCTGGTCCCCCGAGGAAAACTGGGAAATTTTTTCCATGGAGGAGCTGATTGAGAAGTTTGACTATCATCGGATCAATAAGTCCCCCTCGGTTTTTGATATCGGAAAGCTGAAATGGATGAACGGCGAGTATATCAAGGCCATGGATTTTGATGTTTTTTATGAGCAGGCAAAGCCGTATCTGGAGGCGGCTCTGACCAAAGGGCAGGATCTGAAGAAGGTGGCCGCCATGGTCAAGACCCGTATTGAGGTTTTCCCGGATATTACCGGGATGGTGGATTTCTTTGAGACTCTGCCGGAATATGACACGGAGATGTACCGCCACAAGAAAATGAAGACTACGCCGGAAAGTGCTCTTGGGGTTTTGAAGGACGTGCTGCCCCTGCTGGAGGCACAGGAGGATTATTCCAACGACGCCCTCTATCAGCTGCTTCTTTCCTACGCGGGGGAGAAGGGCTACAAGAATGGATTTGTAATGTGGCCCATCCGTACCGCCGCCAGCGGCAAACAGACCACGCCCGCCGGAGCTACCGAGATTCTGGAGGTACTGGGCAAGGAGGAGTCCTTATCCCGCATCAGAACCGGAATCGCAAAGCTGGAGGAGGCTCTGCTTGGCTGATCAGTTCACACCGGCCCAGGAGCGGGCCATCGATCATTTTACGGGACCCGCCCTTGTGCTGGCGGGGCCCGGCAGCGGCAAGACTCTGGTGATCACCGAGAGAGTCTGCCGCCTGATTGAGAAGCAAAAGGTTGACGCTTCCCGGATTCTGGT
Organism: Lachnospiraceae bacterium; assembly: GCA_021199405.1. GTDB lineage: Bacteria > Bacillota > Clostridia > Lachnospirales > Lachnospiraceae > RGIG6307. The sequence goes on along the minus strand of JAJQID010000136.1, from coordinate 8,614 downwards.
GATCACCTTCACGAAGGCCGCCGCGGTCCAAATGGAGGAACGCTTTTCACGAAAGATGCCCCAGGAAAGACCCTGGTTCGGCACATTCCACTCATTCTTTTATTTTATTCTGAAAACATACTCCTGAAAATTTCCACGAACTCTGGTCCCTGCCAATGTAAAACAGATGCTCATAAAATCCGCCTGCAAAACGGTACTGCAGGACAATTCTCAGGGGGTTGCGGAGGCGGCGGAGCAGCTTCTGGGTCTCTATATCAATGTGGGGATGGACAAAGAAAAGCTGCCCCTTTCCGACGAGATCGGGCCAAAAGATGTGGAAACCATCTATCAGATGTACTCCGAGGCTTTAAAGCAGGAGGGGTATTTTGATTTTGACGAGCTGCAGATTGCCTGTCTGCAGCTGCTCAGATCCAATATGGAAATCAGAAAGCGGCTGGTAAGGGCTTTTCCCTTTATTCTGGTGGATGAGTGTCAGGATATGAACCCGGTGCAGTACGAAATCTTAAAGCTTCTGACCGGGCCGGCGAAATCGGTGTTTCTGGTGGGAGACGACGACCAGAGCGTTTATCGCTTCCGGGGCGCCGAGGTGAGTCTGATGCGCCGTTTTCTGGAGGATTATCGGCCTGTGACGGAAATATTGCTGGATCAGAATTTCCGTTCTTCCAAATGTATTGTACAGGCCTCCCTGAAGGTGATTTCCGACAATCAGGCCCGCTTTGAGAAGGCCATCCGACCCAGGGATCAGGTGGAGCAGGGAGTGGCGGTTCTGGCTTTCCCCAACAGAGAGGATATGCTGGAAAAAATTCTGGTCTGTCTGCAGGAGCAGCCGGATCTCAATGAGTGTGCCCTGATCTGCCGCACCAACAAGGAGCTGGGAGCCTTCACTCACCGCCTGAGAAAGGCCGGTATCCCATATCAGATCAAAGAAAACGTCAAAAGTGTTTTTGAGGAGGACTGGTATCTGGATGTGGAGGCCTATCTGAAGCTCGGCCTGGGGACGGGGGAGAGAAAGGACATCCTGAGGATTGCCAATAAGCCCAACCGCTTTATCAGCCGGGAGCAGATTGTGAATTTTACATCTCTTCCGGCGCCTCTGGCCTCCCAGGTAAAGCATCTGAAGGGAATGCGGACTTCACTTGCCATGAAATATATCTGGATTGGCATCGGCTATGGCCGTTACCTGAAAAATACGCTGGCGGAGGCGGAAGACCAGTATGAGGAAATCACGGAGCAGTATGAAGAAATTTCCAGAGAGATGGAGCAGTACACAGAGGTAAAGGAGTGGCTGGAATATGTGGAGACAGACCGGCAGCTGCAGCTTCGGGAGAGCAAAAATAAAAAGACAAAGCCCCCGGACGGCGTGCATCTGATGACCATGCACGGCTCCAAGGGGCTGGAATATGATACGGTGATCCTGCCGGATGTAAATGAGGGCAGAATGCCGCGGGGTAAAAATCTGTCCAAAGAGGAGATCGAGGAGGAACGTCGGCTTTTGTATGTGGCGATGACCAGAGCAAAGCGCAGGCTGGAAATCTGCTACATCAGCGGGGAAGGCGGGCACATAAAGAGACCCAGCATGTTTCTCCATAAATTGCTGGAAGAAAAAGAGACCTATTCTCCGTCTACAATCTCATCGAATTCCGCGTCGTCCAGAAATTCCTCAAAGGCATCCTCCACGGCCTCATACTCGGCGTCGTCATTGATATAACCAAGCTCCGGCTCTTCTGCGGGGTCATCGGGATTCTCGCTGTAGCGGTAGAACCATACCTCCCCATCCTCGTTTTCTCCATTTTCATCCAGGGGCTGCAGCACGATATAATCTTTGCCCTCCACCTCCAGAATAGTGATGACGGCGCACTCCACGGTGCGTCCGTCCTCCAGATCCAGAGTGACGGTCATTTCCTCATCAATGGGTTCATTTTCGTATGTCATGGGATGTCCTCCTTTAAAAGCTTTTCCTATACTACGCTTTTTTCTGAAAAAAAGCAACCTGATATTCTGACTCCTGAAAAGAAAATCTTTACTCCTTTACGCGTTATATGATAGAATGAAAGCAAGATTATTCAAAGGAGAACCGCTCATAAACAATACCTTTACCACCAGACCTTCGACCCCTTATCCACTGGGCATCCGGCGTCAGGGCCGTGCCGTCCGGGCCTCCTTTGTCAGCCGGGAAACAGACTGCGGCGTAGTACTGAAATCTGCGCGCTCCGGGTCAGAGGAGCTTCGCATTCCCTTTGATGAGACAGATCGCTGCGGGAGCGTTTATTCCATGCGGATCGAGAACGTGCCGGGAGAGTACACGCTGGCCGCTTTTTATGAGGGAGATGAGATTGTACCGGACAAAAACGGCGCCCGGTTTGTGAAGCATGCCTACGGGGAAGAGCTGGCGGCTTCTGAGATGGAGAGCATCCTGACGGAGAAGGAGTATGACTGGGAGAATACAAAGCGTCCGTGTGTTCCTTTCTCTCAGGCGGTGGTCTACGGGCTTCATGTGCGGGGCTTCACAAGGCATTCGTCCAGCGGCTGTAAGCACAAGGGTACCTTTGCGGGTGTGGCGGAGAAGCTGGATTACCTTCAGAATCTGGGGGTGACCTCCCTGCTTTTACAGCCCGCCTATGAATTTACAGAGGCGGAGAAAAATACCGCTGACGCCCATCCCGTGGGTGCGCCTTATGGTGGATATTCATCAGAAAAGGCGAAAGAGGAAAAAAAGAAGCTGAACTACTGGGGCTATCAGGAGGGCTATTATTATGCTCCCAAGGCTTCCTATGCCGCGGGGAAGGACGCCGTTACGGAATTTAAGGATCTAGTGAAGGTCTGCCATGTCCGGGGGATGGAGCTGTGGATGCAGTTTTATTTTCCGCACACCGTCAACGAGCGGGAGATTCTTTCCATTCTGGAGCACTGGACTCTGGAATACCAGGTGGACGGGTTTCAGATTATGGCGGATCATATCAATATGGAGCTTATCAGGAACGCCCCCCTGCTTTCGGATGTCAAGCTGATTTATTATGGTTTTGAGGACAGGCCCCTTTCCGATAGAAATCAGCATTCTCCGGCCAAGCGTCTCTGCGCCTTCAATGAGGGACCCATGATCGCTTACCGCCGGTTTCTGAAGGGCGATGAGCATACCCTGAGCGATATGATGGAGGTATTGAAAAAAAATGGCCGGTCCGTTGCTTATATGAACAGCGTGGCGGATTATAACAGCTTCCGGGTCAATGACCTGGTGAGCTATGATTATAAGCACAATGAGGACAACGGCGAGGACAACAGGGATGGCTCCAATTACAATCACAGCTGGAACTGCGGCGAGGAGGGTCCTTCCCGCAAAAAGGCGGTGATTGCCCTCCGGGAGAAACAGAAAAGGAATATTTTTACCATGCTGGCTCTCAGTCAGGGTACCCCCTATCTTTTCATGGGGGACGAAATGTCCAAAACCCAGAAGGGCAACAATAATCCCTACAATCAGGACAACGAGACCGCCTGGGTCAACTGGCGGGACCTGAAAAAGAACGGGGAATTTTATCAGTTTGTGAAGGAACTTCTGGCGTTCCGCAGGGCGCACCCGATTCTGCATATGGATCAGCCCCTGACCGGCGCAGATGTGAAGGGCCTGGGCTATCCGGATATTTCCTTCCATGGGCTGGAGGCTTATATGACGTCCTCCGAGCCATACAGAAGAGAGCTGGGGGTGCTTTTGAACGGCGCCTATGCGAAAACAAAGGATGGCGAACCGGACAGCCTGCTGTTCCTGGCCTTCAATATGCACTGGCAGGCTCATGAGTGCGCCCTGCCGTTATTGAGAAAGGGTCTGCGCTGGCAGGTGGTGCTTGCCACCGAAAAGCTGCCCGAAGGCCATGAGCTTGAGAGAACGCTGACCGTCCCGGCCAGGACGATTTATGTGCTGGAGGCGGTGAGAGAGCCGGGAGCGACGGAGAAAATGCCGGTCAACGATGATCGCACAGGGTTCTGATGATACTGAAAGGATGGTTAAGGTATCAAAAAAGCATGTCGTGGAGTCGGCCTTTTAACACTTGAACCAAGAATGACAGGCACCGCCTGAGCCGTGCCGCATACCTTAAAGTAAAAGACTGTCACGAGGTTATCCATGGATTTTTTGTGGATTATATGTATCTTTTTACTGGCGGCAAATCAGAGCTGCGGCTGTGGGTGCGCTGACAGCTGCGGCTGCACCGACGCTGAAACCCTGAATTGCGGTGCAGGCAGAAACTGCGGAGCAAATATGTTCCGCAGCGGAGACAGAAACTGTAGCGTAAATGTGTCCAGCAGCGCGGATGTGAACTGCAGTGTAAATGGAGTCGGCAGCGGAGACTGCGGCTGCTGTGAGTCTGACAATGTGGTTTTGCAAAATGACTGCAGCTGTGAGGCGCCTCAGCCTCTGATGCCCGGCAGCAATGGAAATACCAGAACAGCTCAGTATCCATTTCCGCCCTATCCGGTATTAAGGAACAGTTAAAGAATTAATCTTTACATCTGACTTGTCTAAATCTTTCTATGCTGCGTTGTTGTCAGTCAGCGTAGCACGCTACGCCTCTTTCCGCCGCCTTGCATAGAAAGATTTATCCTGCGTCATATGCAAAGTTAACTCTTAACAGTTCCTAAGAGAATAGTGTCCGGCGGCTTCCGGAAAGCTGACGGAGAAGGAAATGAGGAGACCGCTGTAGGAGCGGTTTCCTTATTTCTATTGAAGATGGGTTACTTTCCATTGACTTAAAAAGGCTGCGGTGTTAAACTGACAGACAGAAAGAGGCTGAGGGCAGAAACAATTCAGGACAGATTATGGAAGTGCCAATGATACTCAGCCGAGGATGAGAGACAAGCTGAATTTAATCTGAGACAGGAGGCGCGGTCATGGCAGATGCGAAATATGTAGCCTATGTTTCCACCTATACCCGGGGGGACAACCTTGGAATTAAAATTTTTGATGTGGACATGGAGAAGGGGCGTTTTTATCTGAAAAACGAGGTGGAGATCACCAATTCCTCCTACCTGACCCTTTCCAAAAACAATAAATATCTGTATTCCATCACAGACACCGGGGTGGAAGCCTATGAAATATTGAAAAACGGGGATTTAAAGACCTTAAACCATGCCGGCATCAACGGCATGCGGGGCAGCTACCTGTCCACGGATTATGCGGATAAGTTTCTGTTTGTGGGAAGCTACCATGACGGCAAGCTGACGGTGCTGAAGCTTAATGAGGACGGCTCCATCGGCAGGATCACCGATGAGCTCTATCACAGAGGCATGGGCAGCATCGCGGACCGAAGCTTTCGCGCTCATATTGTCTGCACTAAGATGACCAGGGACAACAAATACCTTCTGGTGGCTGACTCCGGCCTTGACCACACCAATGTTTACAGGCTCGATCACAGAAATGGCACGGTCAAACAGGTGGATGTGATCCGCTCTGAACCGGATTCTGCACCCAGACATATCAAGATCAGCAGGGACGGCAGATTTGTTTACATTGTCCATGAGATGAAGAATTTCATCACTGTCCACAGTTATAAGGAAGAAAAGGGTCTTCCCTATTTTGAAAAGGTGCAGACTATCTCCACCCTGAATAATTATACCTCCGGCAACGCGGCAGCCAGCGCCCTGAATTTTTCCATGGATTATAAATATCTGATCAGCTCCAATGCCGGCGACAACAGTGTGGTAATTTTCAACCGGGATGAAGAGACCGGCCTGCTTTCCAAGATCCTGTGCCTCCCCATCAGCGGTTCCTATCCCAAAGACGCCATGCTCTTCCCGGACAATAAACATCTGGTCAGCCTGAATCACGAATCCAACACCATGACTTTTTTTAATGTAGATATTGAAAAAGGAACGCTGGCCATGTGTGCGAAGGAGATTCAGGTGGGAGAGCCGAACTGCGTGATTTTCTATAAGCTGGCGGAGTAAAAGTTAGCTTTATATTTGCGGCAGGTAATATCCGGCTATATGAAGCAGTATTAAAGAACTGCCGCAAAATTATATGCCAGGTTTGTACTGGCTGATACGTGAAGCGCAATCTGTACATATTATATTGTGACAACTTTTAAATCACAATTATCTGCTTCTGAAATTCCCCCGGCAGCCGTTCTCCGGACTTATGATATCGGACGCTGTCGTAGATTTGGCTGGCTTTGATTTCCAGGTTCAAAAGTCTTTGCGCACCTTCAGATAAGAGACCTTCGGCATCGGCCAGTTTGGAAATCATCGGGATGGAAGCGCTTTTCCTGATCTGGTGAAGCAGGGGAGCGGCTGATTTCCGGAAACCGAGAATCCGTGCGTAGGGCGTCTGGGTGTATACATCCCAGGCGTCTTTTTTGATGCCCAGTAAAATACAGGCCAGCTGGCGGCAGACCCGGGAGTAGGTGGTATCCTTAGTCCAGAGCAGATTGGCAAACTGCTCATAATCCTCAAATTCCGGCAGGGCATTCTGAATTTTGTGAGCAAGCTGAGGCGTCATTCCCCGATACTGCAATAAATCCTCATAGCCGCAGGACAGAAGCTTGTAGTGCAGCAGAGCACTGAAGTCTCCCGGAAAGAGCAGGGGGGAATCCGTCGGTTCTGTTGTCTGAAGCCGGGCGCGAAGGGCGGTGGCAGAGGGGAAGCCCTCTTTTATGGCGGCTGTGTTTTCTGACAAATAGGGCATTCCCTGTCTGGTGACAGCCACAGGCCTGATTGGACTGTTCAACTGATATAATGCCTGCAAATATTCCAGTGCCAGAAGGGTATTGGAATTCTGCTTTTGGGTCAGAAAGCGGACATCCATTTCGGGAAAAGCGGAGGAAACAGCTTCCGCGATTGCCGCGGGATAGCTTTTGCCGCATTTGAGAGCATTTTGAAGCGTTTTATTTTAGATTGTATGAGATATTTTTTTTGCCAACTCCTTCATGGCCTCCAGATTTTTTTTATCCTCCAGTCCAAAGCTCAGGTAATCCACACAGCCAAGCCCTTCAGCCAGGGACACGCCTCCAAAAGCGAAGCCCTGCGCGGAAGAGAGAGCATAGACCACGGGCAGCTCCAGCACCAGGTCGCTGCCGGCTTCCAGGGCTTTTCGGGCGCGGGAATACTTTTCCTCCACGGCGGGCAGACCCCGCTGCACGAAATCGCCGCTCAGAATGGTGATAATATAATCAGCGCCTGTGATTTGCCGGGTCTGTTCGATATGATATGCATGCCCCTCGTGAAGAGGGTTGTATTCGGCGATCATTCCTGCAACCTTCATAGAAGTCTCCATTCCGCCATCCTTTGATTGGCAGTATAAATAGTGATGAAAGAGCAGCTCCCTTTCACACGTGTCTCCTTGCTCGTGAAATTTTATTGTTAAAAAAATGTCATAATGTACAAAAAAAAGTGCAATCGATTTGGAAAAATATGCATTTTCACGGGAAGAACCCCTTGTGAAAAAAATCCTTATTTAGTATAATACAGTAAGGAGTTTAGGGCAAGAGGCTTGCTCTATACATATTTTTACAAAAAAGCGGTCACGGACCGTATATAAGAAAGGAGCAGTTAACATGTCTTATATTGATACAATTAAAGGCAGAGCAAAGCGTGACAAGAAAACCATCGTCTTACCGGAGACCAAGGACAAGAGAACTCTTCTGGCGGCGGCCAAGATTCTGGAGGAGAATATCGCGAGAGTCATCCTGATTGGCAATGAGGAGAAGATCATGGACGGCGCCGGCTGGCTGGAGATCGACCTGGAGCACGCTATCATCGTGGATCCTGTTTCTTCCCCGAAGCTGGACGAGTACACGGAGATGCTCTATGAGCTGAGAAAGAATAAAGGGATGACCATGGAGAAGGCCAGAGAGCTTCTCCTGGGAGACGGCCTGTTCTACGGCGTGATGATGGTGAAGGCCGGTGAGGCGGACGGCATGGTAGCCGGCGCCTGCCACGCAACCTCCGATACCTTAAGACCGGCTCTGCAGATTCTGAAGACTGCTCCCGGCACCAAGCTGGTGTCCGCGTTCTTTGTGATGAGCGTTCCGGACTGTCAGTACGGTGAGAAAGGTACTTTCGTCTTTGCAGACTGCGGATTAAATCAGGATCCCACCAGCGAGGAGTTGGCTGCTATCGCCGCATCCAGCGCGGAGAGCTTCAAGGCTCTGGTTGGACCAAGCCCCCGAATCGCCATGCTTTCCCACTCCACCAAGGGCAGCGCCAAGCATGCGCTGGTGGATAAGGTGACGGAAGCCACCCGCATCGCTCACGAGCAGTATCCGGATCTGGTGCTGGACGGCGAGCTGCAGCTGGATGCGGCCTTAGTCGAGTCTGTTGCCAAGAGCAAGGCAAAGGGCAGCCCGGTAGCCGGCAAGGCCAACGTGCTGGTATTCCCCAACCTGGACGCCGGCAACATCGGCTATAAGCTGGTGCAGAGACTGGGCAAGGCGGAAGCCTACGGCCCGATTTTGCAGGGCATCGCCAAGCCTGTCAACGACCTTTCCCGCGGCTGCTCCTGGGAGGATATCGTGGGCGTAGTGGCGATCACTGCGGTGCAGTGCCAGGCATAAAAGGATAGATGGAGGATTAGAAAAATGAATATTCTGGTTATCAACTGTGGAAGTTCCTCTTTGAAGTTTCAGTTAAT
>JAJQID010000085.1 GCA_021199405.1 Lachnospiraceae bacterium | reverse complement strand
GCCCCAGGAATTGCAAAGCTGACAGATCTGTCGGAAAAGTTGGCTTCTGCGGCGTCCCTGATGAAATTTATGTTGCCAGAGCCTCCCTGCATATGTGGGAAGAGCCCTGTCTCAGCGGTACAAAGGGTTCCGGCACCGTTTTTTTCATGGGCTGCAATCTGAAATGCGTCTACTGTCAAAATCATACAATTGCGCTGGGAACCACTGAAGGTGTGCAAAATCCGAAAACAACCTTCCAGCAATCACCCGTTGCCCCCAGCTTTTTCGGCCATAATTTCCCACTGCATGGGAAAAAACTCACGCTCTCCGATCTTGCACAGGTCTTTTTACGCCTTCAGCAGGCCGGCGCTCACAACATCAATCTGGTCACCCCCAGCCATTACGTTCCCCAGATCCGACAGGCTCTCCTTCTGGCAAAAGCAGACGGCCTGGCTCTGCCCATTGTCTACAACAGCGGCGGTTATGAGCTGCCGGATACCCTGAAGCTTCTGGATGGTCTGGTGGACATCTACATGCCGGATTTCAAATATCTGTCTCCATCTCTTTCCGCCAGATATTCTCACGCCGCCGACTACCCTGAAATTGCCCAAGCCGCCCTGGCGGAAATGTATCGGCAGGTGGGAAAGCCGGTATTTTCTAACACGCCTGACAGGTCTTCCTCCCCCGGCGAGAAGCAGGCTGAAATTGCCACGCAAAATGACGCCTGCGTCACCGAACCCCTGATGACCCGCGGCGTCTTAGTCCGTTATCTCCTTCTTCCCGGCTGCCTGAAAGATGGAAAAGCCGTGCTGGAATATCTCCACACGACCTACGGCGACAATATTTACATCTCCATTATGAATCAATATACGCCCCAGTCTGTCCAGCTTGCCGATTATCCGGAGCTTGACCGCCGCGTCACCACCTACGAATACAATTCCCTGGTAGATTACGCCCTCACCCTGGGGATAGAGAATGCCTATATTCAGGAAGGTAAAACTGCCGAAGAGAGCTTTATCCCGGATTTTGAGGACACAGGTTTTCTTACCTTTCTATAAAATTTTCTGATAATTTCATAAATCTTATTAAACTTTCGAACATGCCTTGACTTCTTTTTTTCAGGATGTAAAATAATTTTAATTTTATGCATTTCATCAAAAGAAAGCAGGGACAGCGTATGAATGAATTCACGCAAAATGACAGCTATTATCAGGAAAAGGAACACCTGTGCATTGAAAACGACACCATCAGCCGCGGTCTTTATCAGGAGCTGGACGTCAAGGCCGGTCTTCGCGATTTAAACGGCAAGGGCGTACTGGCCGGACTGACCAATATTTCTGAAATTAAGGCTTTCGCCAACGTGGACGGAGCGAAAACTCCCTGCGACGGAGAACTGCTCTACCGGGGATATGACGTAAAGGATCTGATTCGCGGCAGCGCGAACCGGAAATTCGCCTACGAGGAAACCGCCTATCTGCTGATTTTCGGACAGCTTCCGACACAGGCAGAGCTGGAGCAATTCTGCCAGAATCTGGGTGAAAAAAGAACCATACCCTCCAATTTTACCCGGGACGTGATCATGAAGGCTCCCAGCCATGACATCATGAATTCCATGACACGCAGCGTGCTGACGCTGGCCTCCTATGACGACAATGCTGCCGATTTAAGCATCAGCAACGTGCTGCGCCAGTGCGTTCAGCTGGTCAGCATTTTCCCCATGCTGGCGGTTTACGGTTATCATGCTTACAACCATTACGAAAATGATGAAAGCATGTACATTCACCGCCCGGACGCCAGCCTTTCCACCGCAGAAAACTTTCTGCGCATGCTTCGGCCGGATATGAACTACACCCCGCTGGAGGCCAGAGTTCTGGATGTGGCGCTCCTGCTTCACGCGGAGCACGGCGGCGGCAATAACTCCTCCTTCACCACCCGCGTGGTCACCTCCTCCGGCTCGGATACCTATTCCGCCATCGCGGCGGCGCTCTGCTCCTTAAAAGGCCCCCGCCACGGCGGCGCCAATCTGATGGTCATGCAGATGATGGACGACATCAAGGCACACGTGCGGGACTATGAGGACGAGGAGGAAATCTACGCTTATCTGGCTAAAATTCTGGCTGGAGAGGCTTTCGACCACAAGGGTCTGATTTACGGCATGGGACATGCGGTATATTCCCTTTCTGACCCCAGGGAAGTAATTTTCAAGGGCTTTGTGGAGAGCCTGGCAGCTGAAAAGGGCATGGAGAAGGAAATGGCGCTTTACAATAACATTGAAAAAGCAGCGCCAAAACTGATTGCCGAGAAACGCAAAATCTACAAAGGCGTCAGTCCCAACGTGGATTTTTACAGCGGCTTTGTCTATCAGATGCTGGGCATTCCCAGGGAGCTTTATACCCCCTTATTTGCTGTGGCAAGAATCGCCGGCTGGAGCGCCCACCGGATCGAAGAGCTTGTCAGCGCCAATAAGATTATCCGGCCGGCCTATAAGAGTCTGGTAGTGGAGAAACCCTACATCGACAGAGAACAGAGAGAGGATACAGACAAATGAATATTCAGATAAATGAAATTACATCTCCGGACACATCAGCGGCAGAACAGTTCGACACCACTCCGGGAGCAGCAGAGCCAAAATAGACCAACATCATCCCGGAAAACGACAAGCCGGAAAACCCGCCGGAATCTGACGCTCCTGCTGCGGAAGCCTTTTTCCTGAATGACTTTAATGTAGACAGACTGTTTCGGGGCATTGAACGGGGAGATTACATTTTCCTGTATTATATTCAGATGTGCAAGGAAGCGCATCCGGAACAGGAAAACGTGTATCTGTCCGAACTGGCCAGCGCCATGAATCTGAAAGTCACAGAGATTTCCAGAGCCATGGAGCGCCTGCAGGATAAAGGCTATGTCATCTGGAAAACGGATGCCTCGCTGGGAAAAACCTATGTAACCTTCACCACTAAGACCATCGAGCTGATGGCCGATGAAAAAAAACGGATCATCAAATGCTATGAGGCTGTAGTACAGGAGATCGGCATGGGTGAGCTAGCAGGAACCGTAATGACCCTGAAAAAAATCCGTGATATCGTCAATCAGACAAATGCGGAGATGGAATAATTCCGTTTTACAATAAGCGACCTTTGTCGTTCAATATAGAAGAAAGGCTCCGGTGAAAAAGAGACACCGGAGTCTTTCTTTTAAGAAATTATACTGGAAAAGTATTTTCACTGCTTCTTTTGTGTTTCCCCCTCAGGGAAAATAATTTTATTCACAAAGAAGAAAATCACCATCGAAACTCCGCCGTTCAGGATCGTCGTACCGATATTGTAAATAAAATCCGGCACCAGGAGCCCTGCCACTGCCACCCAGATACAGTTGATGGAGTTCACAATGCAGGTGATGACAACAAAGGCCGCCAGATACCAGGCGATCTGAATCCGGAGCTTCCCCTTGCTGCGGAACACAAAATTACGCTGAATTGGAAAGTTAATGCATTCCCCGATGACCATGGCCACCATGTATGCGCAAAAATATGCCAGTCCGCCGTGAGCCTGATCATAGCCCAGGATGTTCCACTCAAAGGTTTCGCCGAAAAGCGTCATCTCAATGCCCGGCCAGCCAAAGGCCCGGTCGCCCAGAAAGGTGAACGCTCCTGGCAAAAACTGCAATAAAATATATTTTAACACTGTGATCAGGTTGCTGACGATCACAAATAATCCGCCCTCCCTGATCCATTTGGCGGCTGCAGGGTGTTTATCCAGAAAGCCGCCCCACATTCGGTTCCAGGCTGCAACGATCATATACCGCCCTCCTTTGCTGAAAGTTCGTTTGTTTCTCCGGTCAACTGTCCATTGAACCCCTGTTCTGTCTGTTTTACGAGAAGTATTGCATTTTTCGCCTGTTTCCCAAGCTTCCGCAGCAATTCTTCTATTTCCTTCATGGTTCCTGTCACATTCAGATTTCCATCCTTTGTGTGATAAACCAATGTATGCCCCTGGCTCTCCGATGACTGCTTTTCGATTTTTTTATTATGTGAAAATTCTTTCAAGCTGTCAAGACAATACAGGGCAAAAATCAGACGGATTATATCTGCACCCTTTTCATATAATACCCAAAGCTGCCCTCCTGCGCCGGGATTTTCGCACTTTCAAATCCTTCAAACCCGTAAAACAGGGCAGCTGAACGCTCCTTCTCATATAATACCCCAGGCACCCCCAGATAGTAATTCATCTCCTGCTCCTCTCTCTGCCTCCCCAGGAGCAAATGACGATAATTATAAAACCCATGGAGCAGAAAGCTGTTCTGGGCCATGGCCTGGTAGCGTTCCTGCAAAATGACAAAATCCCTCGGCTCTATGGAGAGATACCCGCGGGCATCGCCAAAAGGATGCACAATAGGATAAATGGCACAGAGCTGCTGCCATTTATCAGGGTAAAGATGCACCGGCTGTTTTGTTTCCTTCCGTTTCCACTCCATATCTTCACCCGATTTGTCCATCTCCTTCTCCAGCTTCACTCCCTCAGCTCCCCCATCTGCTGAGCCTGTGAACCTGTTCTTTTCAACTCCTTCCTCCATGAATACCGAAGCCTTACCCGTTTCAGTCTCCCTTCTCGTTAAGTCAACGGCATTGTCCGCTTCGTTCTCCTCTTTCGTTAAACCAGCGGCCTTATCCATTTCGGTCCCTCCTTTCGCCAGCTCCGCCCTGAGCTGTTCTATATTTTTCTCCGTATCATTCTCCCGCCTCCGATAAGGCATGATATCACTGATCAGATGATCCGGACTTTCTTCCACTGGCTTCATTTTTGAAGGATACGGCTGAAGCGGCAGCCACCTTTGCTCCAGATAGCCGTGCTCCTTCAAGTCAACATGAATCCCTGTCAATTTCCCATACGGTACCTGCGCGTGCCCCACCTTATCTGCTTCGCAGCGCACGGAAAGCGTACCTTTCCCCCGGTTCAGGTGCAGCATTCCAAGCAGTGATTCCACCGGACCGGACAACATGTAACAGGGGAATTCACCGTCCACTCTGCCGCAGTTAGTCACAGAAACCTCTATCCTGCACACGTTCTCCACCACCGTCAGCTGGGCACTTCCCACGCTCCGGGCCTGTCCATCCTCCCGGTACCACACAAAATACATCGTTTTTCGATCAAAAAAACACACACCGCCACCTCCTATAGCATCAGGAACTGTTATTTTGTAACTGTTCCTTACTACTATATGAGGCGGCGGTGCGCTTCATTCACGTTTTAACAAAATTTATCCGTGTTCTGATCAGATCCACTCCGGATAACACCTTTATGCAATATCTGCCAGCAACTGCTGTTGATTCAATTATCCTGCTCCTCCTGGTACTTCATATAGCTTACCACCATCAGAGCAATCTTGAACGTCATTGCGTCGTCAAACTTCCTGATATCCAGTCCCGTATTCTTCTGCAGCTTCTCAATCCGGTATACCAGCGTATTCCTGTGAACGAAAAGCTGCCTGGAGGTCTCGGATACATTCAGATTATTTTCAAAGAATTTGTTGATGGTTTCCAGCGTCTCCTCATCGATCTGATCCAGATAACCATTGCCGAAAATCTCATCAATAAACATCCTGCAAAGATTCACCGGCAGCTGATAAATCAGGCGCCCGATGCCCAGCGTGGAATAAGCCACCGCGTTTTTGCCCTCATAAAAGATTTTACCCACGTCCAGCGCCATCTTAGCTCCCTTATAGGACTTGGATACATCCTTTAATTCCTGTACCACGGTACCGATAGCCACCTTCACATTGATCATCAGCTCTGTGTTGACCATATCCAGAATCGTATCCGCCACCTGCATCAGATCCTCGTTCGTGCTGCGCGGCTCCACCGCCTTGATCAGAATAATATTGTTCTCGTCTACGCGCGTAATATAGTCGCCCGCCTGAGAGGAAAAGATATTTTTCACCAGCTCCAGAACCGCCGCATCCTTTTCCGGCTCCGCCTCAATCAGGTAAACCGCCCTTGGAGCGTTGATCTCAATGCGCAGCTTCTGCGCCCGGTTATATACATCCACCAGCAGAAAATTATCAAGCAGCAAATTCTGAAAAAAGCTGTTGCGGTCAAACCGATCCTTATAAGCCACCGTCAGCTTTTCCAGCTGCGCCACCGCCAGCTTACCGATCACATAGGTATCCTCGCCAAAGCCCATAGCTACCAGCACATACTCCAGCTCATCCTCATCCCGCACCTTCAGCAGATGATAATTTCCCACCATCTGACTGTCAGCAGGAGAATCCACAAAGGACGTGATCATATTCGGATCCGGCACCACCATATTCGCCGTGGAAACAATCTCATCTCCGTTGAGATCGCAGATACACATATCTACTCTCGCAATCGTCTTTATGTCATCTATACTTGCCTGCAAAATCTGTGATGAAATCATATATACTCCTTAGGGACTGTCATAAAGAAAGGGGGATGCGCTGACGCATCCCCCTGACAGTTCAGAATTAGTTGCAAATAGTAACCTCAGTATCCTTGTCAAATACATGGATCTTATTCACATCAAACAATACCTTAACCTTGTCGCCAACTCTTGCTTTGGTGGTGGAAGGAACTCTCGCGGTCACGTTCTTGCCGTCAATATCGAAATACAGATATACTTCTGCACCAAGCAGCTCATATACTCTGACATCAACATTCAGGCAATGACTCTCATCATAATTCTCCATATGATCTGCATCATGGATATCCTCAGGACGAAGGCCGATGGTAACTTCCTTTCCGCCATATCCGCCGTCAATCACAGCCTTGGACTTAGCCGGAGGCAGCTCAACCTCAACGCCGTCCACGTTCACATAAGCCTTGTCACCCTTCACAGTGCACTTGCAGTCAAAGAAGTTCATCTGAGGAGAACCGATGAATCCGGCAACGAACTTATTGCCCGGGTTATCATACAGATTCTGAGGAGTATCTACCTGCTGTACAACACCATCCTTCATAACAACGATTCTGGTACCAAGGGTCATAGCCTCAGTCTGGTCATGAGTAACATAGATGATGGTGGTGCCCAGTCTCTGGTGCAGCTTCGCGATCTCAGTTCTCATCTGTACACGCAGCTTTGCGTCCAGATTGGAAAGAGGCTCGTCCATCAGGAACACCTTCGGGTTACGAACGATTGCACGACCCATGGCAACACGCTGTCTCTGACCACCGGAAAGAGCCTTCGGCTTACGATCAAGGAGTTTCTCCAGATCCAGGATCTTGGCAGCTTCCTTTACCATCTTGTCAATCTCAGCCTTCGGAACCTTGCGCAGCTTCAGGCCAAATGCCATGTTATCATATACGGTCATGTGGGGATACAGAGCGTAGTTCTGGAATACCATTGCGATATCTCTGTCCTTCGGCTCTACATCGTTCATCATCTTGTCCCCGATCCACAGCTCACCGGAAGAAATATCCTCCAGGCCGGCGATCATACGCAGGGTTGTGGACTTACCACAGCCGGACGGTCCAACGAAAATGATAAACTCTTTGTCAGCGATGTCAAGATTGAAATCCTTAACAGCGACAAATCCGTTGGGATACACTTTGCAAACGTTGTTTAACTTTACACTTGCCATTATAAAACACCCTCCAATATATTATGTATTACACGAACTGTATTACTTTAGAAAGTATACTTTTTTTCCCGTTATTTTGCCATATCATTAATCAACAAACTTTATTTTTATCCTTGTGGGAAATTTCCCCTTGACAGGTCAATCCCGCGGTTATTTTGACACTCTGCACAAAATTTACGTTCATTCTCCGTCGAAATGCCAATGCAGCAGTCCTTCTTACGTTGCCTCGCCTCCATTATCTGCGGACAGCGTTCCCTGCTTCTTTTCTTCATCCAATGAACAGACCTCCTCTGCATTCGATGCATCAGTTGTGTTTGCTTTTTCAGGCAGGTCTCCTTCCGACGCTGTGTCAGCCTCGTCATCGTTCACAGACAGTGCTTCCGGCGCCGTTGTCTGCACCTTCCCCTCACCGGATGAGCCTCCATCCTCCGTCTCTGTCCCATCCGGATTCTCCTCCAGAGTCCAGTCGTCCTGATTCTCCTCGTCCTCTTTCTTCTCCTCCTCTATTTCAGGATGCTCGATCTTGTCAAAAATCCGGCTGTAGAGTATGGACTGCACAAACGCCGGCACGGAAAAGCCCAGCAGAAAGCAGACCGGAACCGCCCAGCTGAACAGCAAAAGCAATACCACCGGAGAAATGAACAGAATAATCATCATCAGAGAATACAGCACGTGAGTCATGCTGACGACAATTGTATTTCTCATCGTATATTTAATGGGGTTCTCATATCTGGACTGCAGCACAAATACCCAGGCGAGACTGAACAGATACACCACCAGCGCAACGCCTATAATGACCTTAACGACGGTTCCCATATCCACCAGTCCTTCATAGAAAAGCCAGATATCCCCGCACAGCACCAGGCCAATCACCAGATAAAGCAGCCACATCAGAGTGGACTGTTTAAAATTGGCTTTAAACGCCTTAAAAAACTCCCTGGTGATGTAGCCCTCCTCATTTTTGTACAGCTTATACACTGCCGTGTGCATCGCTGTAAAGCTGGCTCCGATGGTAAAAATCGGGATGCTGCAGACCATTGTCAGGATATTGATCCACATCAGATCTGCCAGCTTGGATAACGCCCTCATAAATTTACTGTCCAGATTAAAAATTCCGCCCATATCTTCCTTTCAGCCCGGGGTACCCCGGCAACACCTTCAACCCCACGCAGTGATTATCACTTCGACGCAGGTCCGGCGATTAACAGATCTCCGCTCCGGCCGGCATCTCCCTCTCCGGAGAAACCAAGGCCAGGTTCCCATCCTGATCTTCAGCGCACAGAAGCATCCCCTCGGACACCACGCCCGCCAGTGTGGCCGGCTTTAAATTTACCAGCACCATCACCTTTTTGCCCACCATTTCCTCAGGTGTATAGTAAGCCCTAATGCCGGACACAATCTGCTTCACCTGGGAGCCGATCTTTACCTGAGAGCAAAGCAGCTTTCTGGATTTCTTTACCGCCTCGCAGGAAATAATCTCTCCCACCTGGAACTGAAGCTTCGCGAAATCATCATAGGTAATCTCCGGCTTTTCTTCCACATCCATCCCGGCAGAGTCCGCTTCCCGAGACAGCTTTCCCTTTTCGGAAACCTCCTCCTTCGCCTGAACATCTTTCTCCACGGAAGAGGTTCCTTCGCCTGAGGTCTCCGCCGCCTTTTGCTGGCTCTCCATCAGCTTCTCCACCTCCGCCATCACATCCTCCAGCTTCAGCCGGGTAAACAGCATGGTCGGGGTCTGGGTCAGCTGATGCTCCGCCGGGAAGGTGCCTGCCTCTTTGCAGTCCTCAAAGCCCCTCATCGGACAGTTCAGCTGCTCCGCAATTTTTGCCGCAGTGCCGGGCATAAAGGGCTCCAGAAGCCCCGCTCCGGTCATAATGCTGTCACAAAGGTTATAAAGCACCTCATTTAAGCGTGGGAAATCCGCTTCATTTTTCCCCAGCTTCCAGGGTTCTGTCTCATCGATATATTTATTGCAGCGCTTCAGCATGGTGAAAATCTCCGTCAGGGCATCCGCCACCCGAAGATTTTCCATCTTTTCCTCCACCGCAGCTGCAACGGCGGTGACAATGCTCTTTAAATCCTCATCCACCTCCGCCGCGACGCCGGTATGCACAATTTTGCCGTCGAAATATTTGTTAGCCATGGACAGAGTGCGATATACCAGATTACCCAGGGTGTTGACCAGATCAGAATTGTACCGCTCCACCATCAGCTCCCAGGTAATCACGCCGTCATTCTCAAAGGGCATCTCATGCAGGACAAAATAACGCACAGGATCCACCCCGAAAATCTTTACCAGATCGTCCGCGTAAATCACATTTCCTTTGGACTTGCTCATCTTGCCGTCCCCCTGCAAAAGCCAGGGATGACCGAACACCTGCTTCGGCAACGGCTCTCCCAGGGCCATCAGAAAGATCGGCCAGTAAATGGTATGGAAACGGATGATATCCTTTCCAATCAGATGCAGATCCGCGGGCCAGAGCTTTTTGTACTGCTCTGTGGAATTGCCGTCCGCATCATAGCCAATGCCGGTAATATAGTTGGTCAGCGCATCCAGCCACACGTAGACCACATGCTTGTCGTCAAAGTCCACCGGAATGCCCCATTTAAAAGAGGTTCTGGATACACACAGATCCTGCAGGCCCGGCAGAAGGAAATTATTCATCATCTCATTCTTGCGGGAGACAGGCTGAATAAACTCCGGATGGGTATTGATATGCTCGATCAGCCGATCCGCATATTTGCTCATTTTGAAGAAGTAAGCTTCCTCCTTTGCCGGCTTCACCTCTCTGCCGCAGTCCGGACACTTGCCGTCCACTAACTGAGACTGAGTCCAGAAGGACTCACAGGGCGTACAGTACAGGCCCTCATAAGAGCCCTTGTAAATATCTCCCTGATCATACAGCTTCCGGAAGATCTTCTGCACCTGTTTCTCATGATCCGGGTCTGTGGTGCGGATAAACTTATCATAAGAAGTGTCCATCAGATCCCACAGGCCTTTGATCACGCCGGACACCTGATCCACATACTCCTTGGGCGTCACTCCGGCTTCCTCAGCCTTCAGCTCGATCTTCTGCCCATGCTCGTCCGTGCCTGTCTGAAAAAAGACGTCGTAGCCGTCCTTTCTCTTATATCTGGCGATGCTGTCCGCCAGCACAATCTCATAGCTGTTGCCGATATGGGGTTTCCCCGATGTATAGGCAATGGCTGTGGTAATGTAATATTTCCCCTTGCTCATCCTCATTCTTCCTCCCGAATTTTCCTGTTCAGGAAGGCATTCCCGCCTCCCGCAGCGCTCTTACGTTGGCCACAATATTTCCGCCGCTGAACGCGGCATTGCCGGCCACGATCACGTCCGCCCCCGCCTTCAGCACCGTCTTCAGCGTGGAAGCGTTAACGCCCCCGTCCACCTCCAGATAGGTTGATAATCCCTTCTCTGTCAGATATTGCCTTGCCCTTTCAATCTTGGCTGTGCAGTGCTCCAGATAGGTCTGGGCTCCAAACCCGGGCTGTACGCTCATGATCAGCAGAAGCTCCACCTGATCCGCATACTTCAGGATTTCCTCCACATCCGTGTCCGGACTGCACACCACGCCGGCCTTACAGCCCAGAGAATGTATTTTATCAATCGTCTCCTTCACCCGGTCCGTCGCCTCCACATGGAAGCTGATCAGATTGGCTCCCGCCTCCACAAACTGCTTTACGAACCGAATGGGCTCCACAATCATCAGATGTACGTCAAAAAACAAATCTGTCTTCTTTCGTATTGATTTGATGACAGGCACACCAAACGAAATATTTTCCACAAACTGTCCATCCATCACGTCGAGATGCACCCACTCGACGCCGGCCTCTTCCAGCTGCTGCAGCTCCTCCTCTATATCCGAGAAGTCACAGGCCAACAGGGACGGGGACAAAATATATTCCATAGCTTTCCCCCTGGTATCACAGGTCTTATCCGCCTGCTTTTCAACGCAGCAGGGCAGGGGAGTTTCCTCCCCGCCCGCATATTTTACTTTAAATCGAATCCCGTACGTGTACCATACTATATCATCCGGCCTTCAATTGTCAATGAAAAAATGGCCTTTTCCCCAACCGGGAGGAATGATTTCCCCTTTCTACAGCGGAAAGTTCTCCACCGCTGCCTTCTCAATGGCCAACCCTCTGACGTAATCCTCAATAAAGGCATCAAACCCCTGCACATCCTCTGCG
>JAJQID010000089.1 GCA_021199405.1 Lachnospiraceae bacterium | reverse complement strand
ATCAGTCCGCTGTATTTCGGGAAGAAAATATTCACAAAAAACATGTAGATGGGCAGCTTGGCCGTGCAGCTCATGAAAGGCGTCAGCAAAATCGTCATCCGCCGGTCCCGCTCACTGGGCAGCGTCCGGGTGGCCATCACCGCCGGAACCGTACAGCCGAAGCCGATCAGCATGGGGACGATGCTGCGCCCGGAAAGGCCGATCTTTCGCAGCAGACTGTCCATGAAAAAAGCCACCCGCGCAATATAGCCGCTGTCCTCCAGAAGCGACAGGAAAAAGAACAGACACACGATAATGGGCAGAAAGCTTAAAACGCTGCCCACACCAGCAAAAATACCGTCGTTGATCAGCGACCTCAGCACCGGATGGACATTGGCGCCGGCTAAAGCCTCCTCCACAACCCCGGAAAGGGCGTCAATCCCCGTCTCCAGCAGTCCCTGCAAAAAAGCGCCGATCACGTTGAAGGTCAGGAAAAAGACCAGCAGCATGATGCCGATAAAGCAGGGGATGGCCGTATATTTGCCGGTGAGAATCCGGTCAATCCTTTCACTTCGCTGCCTTTCCCTGCTCTCCTTCGGCTTGCCCACAGTCTGAGAACAAAGCTTCTGAATAAAGGAAAACCGCATATCCGCGATGGCGGCGGCCCGATCCAGTCCCCGTTCCTCCTCCATCTGCACCAGAATATGCTCCACCATCTCTTTTTCATTTTCTGTCAGATTCAGCTGATTCAGAATCAACTGATCGCCCTCTGCCACCTTGGTGGCGGCAAAGCGGACGGGAATCCCCGCTTCCTGGGCACGATCCTCGATCAGATGCATGATACCGTGCAGTGCCCGGTGAACTGCGCCGCCGTGGTCATTTTTATCACAGAAATCCTGCCGTCTGGGACACTCCTGATATTTCGCCACATGAATCAGATGGGAGACCAGCTCATCAATGCCCTCGTTTTTGGCCGCCGAGATGGGCACCACCGGAATCCCCAGAATCTCCTCCATCTCGTTGATCCGGATGGAACCGCCGTTCTCCCTGACCTCGTCCATCATATTCAGCGCCAACACCATGGGTCTGTCCAGCTCCATCAGCTGCATGGTCAGATACAGATTTCTCTCAATATTGGTTGCGTCCGCAATATTGATGATTCCCTGCGGATGCTCCTTCAGCACAAAGTCTCTGGTCACCAGCTCCTCACTGGAATAGGGCGACATGGAATAAATGCCCGGCAAATCCGTCACCAGGGTATTCTCATGTCCCCGGATCACCCCGTCCTTGCGGTCCACCGTGACGCCCGGGAAATTCCCCACGTACTGATTGGAGCCGGTGAGCTGATTAAACAGGGTAGTCTTACCGCAGTTCTGATTGCCCGCCAGGGCAAAGGTCAGCACTGTTCCGTCAGGCAGCGGATTCTCATGCGCCTTATCATGATACTTTCCGCCCTCTCCAAGGCCCGGGTGCTTTCCTTCTTTTTTCAGGCGCAGGTCAGCCTCAGCAGACGTTTCCTTTTCCTGTTCCTCCTCAACCGGCCTGATTTCAATCTTCTGTGCGTCCGCCACCCGAATGGTCAGCTCATAACTGTGAACCCTCAGCTCCAGCGGATCCCCCATGGGCGCGAATTTTACCATGGTCACTTCCACTCCGGGGATCAGCCCCATGTCCAGAATATGCTGTCTGAGCGCTCCCTCCCCGCCGATTTTTAAGATAACGGCACTTTTTCCTATTTCCAGTTCCTTTAAAGTCATAATATGCTGCCTTTCTTTCCTCCGATGTAACCTGTACCCGGCACTTCTGTCATGGTAAACGTCTTCCTGTCGTTTACCATGGCGTCTGGTCAAATTTTTCTATGCCTTTCTCTCTTCTGATTATAATTGAATATAGTTGGATTTCAAGAAAAAAAGTTAAATTCTGTCAAAAATAAGATCCCCCGTTTCATTTCATTCTGAAAAAGATTTTCCAGATTTTTTTTATCCTATTGACAGATAAAACACTATATGATACATTATTTCCAATAAAAGACGTGTCTTTAAAGCAGTAAATTATGTGTTTTTAAAATAAATTATATGTTTAAAAAGGTTATTCTCAAAACATCATAAAGACGTTTATTTAAAAAAACAGACAGGATACAGAAGAAGGAGGTAACATGCCATGTATCTGGAAGTTCGCGATCTGAAAAAAGGCTATGGTGACAGCAACAATTTTACCTCTGTGCTCAGGGGCGTATCCTTCTCTGTGGAGGAAGGACAGCTGATGGTCATCGAAGGAAGCAGCGGCTGCGGAAAATCCACCCTGCTGCACTGCGTCGGAGGACTGATGGAAATCGACGGCGGTCATATTCATGTCTGCGGCAGCAGTGTGTCGGAGATGAATTCAGCCCAGATGGCGGCATTTCGACGCCACCAGGTCGGTTTTGTATTTCAGGATCCGCATTTGATCCGCAATCTGACGGTGCTGGAAAACATTCAGCTTTGCGCCTATCTGAATAAACAGCCCATGGATATTCCCCATCTTATGGATGTACTGGATCTGAAGGAGCAGCGCAATAAATTTCCCAATCAGATCTCCGGCGGTCAGCAGCAGCGGTGCGCCATCGCCCGGGCCCTTGTCAAAAAGCCGAAGCTGCTGCTGTGCGATGAACCCACCGGCTCCCTGGATCGAATCAGCGCCAGAGAACTGCTAATTCTGCTGGAGGCCGTTCGTCTGGAATTCGGCGTGACAATTCTGCTTGTAACCCATAATACGGCCATCAAGGATATGGCTCACAGGTTTCTTTTCCTGAAAGACGGCGTGGTCGATCAGGACGTCCGGAATCCTGACAGGATTCCGCCGCAGAAACTGGAGGGACTGTGATGATATACCAAAAACTGTTTGCCCGGATTCCCAGACAGCTCCGGGCCAGACCGATCAAATATACGTCTCTGGTGCTCATTCTGGCGATAGGCGTCTATATGGTCTGCGCCGCCAGCATCGGCGTTGACACCATGTACGTACAGACGCTTAAAACGGCTGAAGAAAGCCGGATTCAGGACGGTGCCTTTTCTCTTTTCGTTCCCCTGACTGACACACAGAAGCAGGAAATCACAGCGCTGGATATTGAACTGGAAGAGACCTTTTACTTTGACCAGACTCTGGACGACGGAGACGTGCTTCGTATATTCAAGGTTCGGGATTCCATCAATACTCTGGCACTAGCCTCCGGTACCCTGCCGGAAGGGGAAAAGGAGATCGCTCTGGAGATTATGTACGCCCGCGCCCACGGTTACGAGCCCGGCGACACAATCTACATCAATGGAGAAGAATACACCGTCAGCGCCGTCTGCTGCGTGCCGGATTACAATGTACCTGTGCGCACCGTGGCCGACACTACGGTGGATGAGGAACATTTCAGTGTGGCATTCCTGTCTCAGGAGGGTTTTAAAACGCTGCTCGAAAGCTGGGGCGGCACGCCTGTGTTCAGCTATGCCTACCGGCTGGGGGAAAATTCCGACCATGAAGACCTTCGGGAGCTGCTCTCCGGCATGGAGTTCGACCCGGATCAGGTGGAGGATCCCTACTACCACAAGTTCATAGACGATGCCCTTGCCTCAGAGCAGGAGCTGCTGGACGGTCTGGAGGAGGTGCTGGGGAATGTTTCCCAGCTGGAAGAAAGCACCTCCCTCTTTTCCGAAGAACTGGCTCTGGGCGCCCGGGCTGTCTATGAGGGCATAGACGAGGTCTATTCGTCCATTGATGAGACCCTGCAGGAACAGAAAAGCACCGTTTCCATCCATCCGGCTACATTCGTCAGAACCCAGGACGACCCCCGGATCCTTGCTTCCGCCGAGCGAGCGGCGGCTTACCGGTCCATCGGCTGGATACTGGGGATTCTGATCTTACTGCTTATTTCATACATTCTGGCGGTCTATACCGGTCAGGAAGTGACCCGCGATATGGATCAGATTGGCGCTCTTCTCGCTATGGGCCTGAAACGGGGAGAAATCCTGCTTCATTACATGACCATGCCGATGCTGCTGTCTTTTTTGGGAGGATGTGTGGGATTTTTAGTATCTCTGGAGGTAAAAGCCGTAGACGTGTATGCAGTGATGGAAAAAAGCTTTTCCGTCCTGCCGCAGGAACGGCAGGTGCTGCTGCCCTATCTGGTAGTTGGAAGCCTTCTGCTGCCGCCGCTGATCGCGACCGTGGTGAATTTCTGTTCTCTGCGCAAACAGCTGAAAAGGCCGGCGCTGGAGCTGCTCCACAAAGAGCAGGATACCGGCAGAATCCGTCGGTTCCCGCTGCCGGAGCGGATGCCCTTCCTGTACAAATTCCAACTGCGGCAGATCATCCGGGAAGGGCGCAACTATCTGATCGTCCTGATGGGTGTTTTCATCAGCGCTACTATCATCCTGCTGGCGCTGGATCTGTACTTCTTCGCACAAAACTGTCTGGCCGGTGTGCAGGAGGATCTGACCTACAATTACATGTACCTGATGAAGTACCCGGTAACAGAAGTCCCCGAGGGAGGAGAAGGCTGCTGCTACATGTCTCTCCAGGGCCAGATCTATGGAAAAAATTCCACCGTGAACATTCTGGGCATCGAGTTGGACAACTCCTACTTTCCCGCAGAGACTGCATCCGGCGTAGGGAACCTGTGCGTCAGCTCCGCTCTGGCGGAGAAATATGATCTGAGCGTTGGGGATGACCTTATTTTGACAGATCTGTCGGATCAGACGCGGTATCTGTTTACCGTCAGTTCCATCTGCGATTACAATGTGGGCTTGATGGCTTTTATGGATATCGACAGCATGCGCGAGCTCTTTGGCCTTCAGGAGAATGCCTATCAGGCGGTTGTGTCCGGCGAGGCTCTGCCCTTTGAAGACGGACAGCTGACTACCACGGTGATAAAGGAAGACCTGCTTAAGATGGCTCAAAACCGGGTGGATGAGCTGACGCCCATCGCATGTTTCATTGCCGCCTGCGGTGTTCTTGTGTTCCTGTTGCTGATGTACTTTCTGACCACTGTGCTGTTAGATCACTCGGCTTATGGAATCTCACTGACACGAATCTTTGGCTACACCCCCAAAGAAATTTCAAAGCTATATCTGGACGCCAACGTGTATATTATCCTGCTGAGCATTCTGATCACACTGCCTGTGTCCACTGTTCTGGTGAGAATCATGGTGCGCTACACAACCGCCAGCTGGGATACAGGTCTGGATACGACCATACCCTGGTATATATACGCGCTGATGGTTGTTATCACACTGGCATCTTATTGGATCGTCCATCTGTTTCTGAAGAGAAAAACCAATAACTACAGCCTCATGGAGGCTCTGACAAGTGGGAGGGATATATCATGATCATGAAATTAGGAAGCCCCGTTTTCTACGGACTGATGGCACTGATCGCCGTCTGCACTCTGGCGCTGTGGTACGGCCTGCGCCAAAAGGCCATGGCGCAGAGGCGCAAACGTATGCTGATAATCTGCGCGTTCAACATTGTGTTCTTTTTCATCTACCGGTACAGCCAGTCGATTGACGAGGAATTCCTGCGTCTGACAGACAAGGAGTTTTTTAACTGGTTTGGGGAACTGCCGCTGCAGCTGTGCTACATCAATATGCTGCTGATACCCATCGGCCTTCTCATCAAAAAGCGAAGCGTGATGGCGGTAGCGTTTTTTGCCGGGTCTCTGGGCGCTTTTATGGCCATTTTATTTCCGGATGCGGTCTACAGCGGCTTTTCTATCCTGCTGCCCAGAATGCTTTTGTACTACCTGCTCCATGTGTCTATCGTGGTCTGCTCCGTCAGCCTGTGTACCCTGGGCTTCTATCGGCCGTCATTTAAGGATTTGCTGCCGACGTTAATAATTACAACGCTGTTGGCGCTGCTGATGCATGGGGTCAACACTCTGCTTCGGGTCACGGGAATTTGTACGACTGCCAATTATTTCTTCACCTACGGCACCACCTCAAGCCTCCTGAGCCTGTTCTGGGATCTTATCCCCATCCCTTATGTATATGAGCTGCCGCTGGCGCTGATATTTGCGGCATACATCACCGTCGTGACCGCCCCCTTTGCCCTTCTGGACAGAAAACTCCGAAAGAATCCCTGCAGCGCATAACAGGGTGATATCACCCTGTTATCTACATGACTCCTGTAATGAAAATCTCCAGTCCGATCACGATCAGAATGACGCCGCCCAGAATCTGCGCCTTGTTGGACAGCTTCGTGCCAAATTTCTCCCCGATTTCCAAGCCCACCATGCAGATGACAAAGGTCACCGCGGCGATGATCAGCGCCGCAGCCAGCGCCATCAGCCAGTTGTAATCCGCAATGGTAAAGCCTACGGAAAGGGCGTCGATGGAGGTGGCGATGCCCTGCACGACCAGGGCGCCGAAGCCAAGGCTGCTGCCCTCTTCCATTTCCTCTCCCCTGCTGCGGATACCGTCGATCAGCATCTTGCCGCCGATGTAGACCAGCAAAATCAGGGCAATCCAGGGGATCATCCTTTCAAATGCCGCGAAATACCGGGCGATCGTATGTACGCAGATCCAGCCGATCATCGGCATCAACGCCTGAAAGAAGGCAAACATGCCGGCGATGCCGATCATCTTGCCCTTCTTCATCTGCGGTTCGTTCAGGCCATTGGCCATGGAAACAGAAAAGGCGTCCATGGCCAGTCCCACGCCCAGCATCACACTGTTGACAAAAAACATAAAGCTCCAATCCATTTTTCTTTCCTCCGACCTGTAAAACCTGAAAATACAACAGCCATTCAGGATGGCAAAATAAAAGACCCAAATACAGCCCTCAGAAGCCACAGCCAGTTTTGCTGCGGCTTCCGAAGTCTATACATGAGTCTCGCAATTTAAAACAAGCCAGACCGGGAAACGGTCAGTATGTTGACTTGCTACGCACCGGCACAGCGTTTTTTAGTAACTCAACCCTTCGTAAAACGCCGCGTCGACCGCATGCTACTCCCCCACGGGAATTTTATTTTTTACTATGAAAGTGTTGTCAATAGACAATCGGCTGGGCAAATTTATTTGCACAGATGATTGGATATTAGACAACCAAGCCGGTATAAGCAAGTAGCACGGTAGTGCGGATTGCGAATGCTGGCTGGCAGCTGCGGGAGCGTGCAAACGCGGAGCAGATGACTTTCATTTTTTTATTATAACGGCTCTTTCCTGAAATGTCATCAGAAAATATGTAAAATCTTCCGTTTTCAGGTCAGATCACTGTTATTACCTGCCATTTTGGGGAATAAACAGACCACTCCTGTCAGCCTGCTCCAGTTTCAGAAGCTCCGCCTTCCTGTCAGTTCCCCCGGCATACCCGGTCAGACTGCCGTTTGCGCCCACCACCCGATGGCACGGCACGATAATAGAAACAGGATTGTGTCCTACCGCGCCGCCTACCGCCTGCGCCGACATTCTGACGATCCCACGCTGTCCCGCAATCCGGGCGGCGATCTCTCCGTAGGTCATGGTCCGTCCATAGGGTATTTCTCTCAATATTTCCCAGACTGCCATCTGAAAGGGACTGCCGTTCAGGGAAAGCGGCGGCATAAAGCCCGGTTCTCTTCCGGAAAAATAAATATCCAGCCAATCCGCAGTCTGATCGAATATGGGAAGGGATTTCTCCTCATGGTCACCCTTTATGGTATCCGCATAATATTTCTGCCCCACAAACCACAGGCCGGTCAGCACCTGATCACTGGCTGCTAACGTAAGCTCTCCCAATGGAGAGGAATAGGAATGCGTGTAAAACATGGCATATGTTCTCCTATGTGCAGCTGCTCCTCCAGACCATCTCCCGTTATCATATGTTAAGTATTTTCCAATACCCCTTAACAGCCGGAAAATATTTATAACATTTTGCTCTCGTAATCCTGCAGTTCATGAAAAAGAGCGTCCACAATCGCAACATTCTCTTCAACGCGAAACAGCATAAAGTATCTGTGCCTCTGAAAATTGATTCTCTTATATCCCATTTTTCTTAATCTTGGATTTTCACATGGACGCAGACTTTCTGCAACACCGGATAATATCCTGACAGTTTCTTCAAAATCGTCAAGGAGACTTCCGGCAGCCTGCTCATTTCTTTTTTCAAAAAGTAAATATTGGATATATCTGTCCAAATCATTTTCTGCATCCTCGGTCACGATTACATTATAATCCATACTTTGACCTCATATCCGAAATGACAGTTTTTACTTCTTTCTGCTTTCCCTGCGCACTATGTTCCCTGGCTATACTAAGTTTTTCCAGCATTTCATCCTCTGACATAGCTGCAAATGAACTCATATCCATCGGATTTCTCTTAATTTCAAAAGGAAACCCATTATTTGCTACAGCCTGCGTCAGAAAAATTCTGATCGCTGATGTTGTATCTGTCCCTAAATCCTTAAAAAGTCTATCTGACTTTTTCTTTAAATCATCATCTACCCTGATCTGAATCGTACTTGACATATGCGTGCCTCCTTTGTGCTAATATAATGCAATATCATTGCTAAATCAATATTTTTTCAATATTTTTTTAACTGATGTAACCTTCCGAACCCTCAGGTAATAAATCTTGCCCAGCTGAACACATCAAGCAGAGAATAAAACAACTTTCTGACTTCGCTCACCTCCTGGGTCTCCATCCCCTCCGGGACAATGGAGGTATCCTCGTCTATGACAAAAAGGGAATCCTCCTCGTACTTTTGCATTTCCTCCCGCAGCAGAGCGGCAAAGTCCTCGCTGTCCACCACCAGCATCAGCTCCGTATCAATATAAACGGAGCGCATATCCCAGTTAAAGGATCCCAAGCCGGAAAGCCGGTCGTCGATCGCAAAGCATTTCCCATGGTAGGAAATGCCTCCGTCGTACTCCAGAATCTGCACGCCGGTTTCCAGAATCGCCTCCTTATTGCGGGCATAATCCGAAGCGCCGAAGGGATTGCCGTTGTTGGCTACGGAATTGGTCATCATGATAACCTCCTCCACTTCATCGCAGATCATCTCCAGCCGCTCCATCATCCAGTCATTGCAGATAATATAGGGCGTGTGAAAAACCACGCTCTCCTCAGCCTGTGCCATCAGCTCTGATATCTCATAAAATGCCACTGGCTCCTTGGCGAAAGTATGAGTCGGGTTGGACACCAGCTCGATATGATTCACGGGCACAGTCACGCTCTCATAGTCCACGCTCTTCAGCCAGTCCGGGTTTTCTGTCTCCAGAGTCTCATACACTTTCTTAAGCTCCTCCCCGGCACTGACCACGGATGGCTTCTTGTTCCAGAAATGATTGTCCGCCAGGGTCCGACAGACGGGAAGCTCCCATACGGACTCAAAATAGCCCACAACCCGCTCCAGAGAATTGTCCTCCCCTGCCTCCGCGCTGTAAACCAGCACATCCCAGTCGTAATTTCTGTGTCCCTCCTGATCTCCCAGGAAATAATTGAAGGTATTTCGTCCGCCCAGAATATAACCCATATCGTCCACAATCAGATACTTGTCGTGAAGCCGTCCCATAAAGGTCCAGGGCTTCCACAGGCGAATGGAATTGTAAATTCTGATCTCCACATTTTCCGTTGTGGCCAGCGCCAGAAAATAAGGATTGCCCCACATTTCCGTTAAATAAGGAAAACCATCCGCCAGCAGGCATACCTCCACGCCCCGTTCAGCCGCCTCCATCAGCGCTGCCATGACCATCATGCCGGTAGAATCCGCATCAATCTCAAAGGTGGAGAGAATAATTCGCTCCTGGGCCTGAGAAATCAGCCGGATGCGCTCCTCCAGGGCCTCCCCGTTGTCGGAGATCACCATGGCCCGCTCCCCGGAAAGCTCATCGCTGTAATAATCAGAAATATCAAAATCCTCCACGGTACTGTCGCTGACGGATGGCTGAAATAAGAACGGGACGAAAGCCCCAATGATAATATAAAGCGTTATGCTGGCTCCGGGATTACGGAAAATCAGAAGATCACGCCATATCCGATTTTGGGACGGCTCTGCCACCAGCGCCGCCTTTTCCCTGCCCGTATCCTTCACCAGAACAACCGTCACCTTTATTCTGTTGATCAGATCCCCGACCATGGCAATCCCATCCGCGCAGCACAGCACGTCAAATAAAAAATACGTATCCTCCCCGGCTGCCAGCCCGAACACATCCGTAGCTGCGGTCAGAATCAGACACCTGCATTTATACACGCAAATCTGATCGGCGTATTCCTTCACCCGGTTGCTTTTCTTTTTCTTTTTTAAAAAAATGTATATACCCAGACAGGCCGCTTCATAAAATAAAAATACCGGAAGCAGGATAGCTGCCGCCGGATATTTCCATAAAAGAGCGCATAAGATCACCGTCAGGGACACATAAACCACCGCCGTCATGATCTGTTCCCTTTCACCGCGACCGCACCCCGCTCGCAGCGGTTCCCCCAGGCATCGATCATCTCCCCGCCCCGGTACACACAGACAATCTCACAGTTATTGGGGCAGCGGCCGCAGGAAGCCTCCCGGGTGTAGAATTCCATATTTTCCACAGAGAAGTCAAACTCCCGGCGCACACCGCTCCTTCGGGCAATGATGGCCGCCCCCAGAGCTCCCATCAGGTGACCGTTTTCATCCACCGTGATTTTACAGCCCAGAGCCTTCTCAAAGGCCGCAACCACTCCCTGGTTTTTGCTGACGCCTCCCTGAAATACCACCGGAGAAATGATCTTTTTGCCCTTGCCCACGTTGTTGAGATAATTGGCTACCACAGCGTCGCAGATTCCCGCCAGAATGTCCTCCTTGGAGTGTCCCATCTGGATCTTGTGGACCAGATCGGATTCAGCGAAAACCGTACATCTGGCGGCGATCGGCGTAGGATGTTCAGAGCGCAGGGCGTAAGAGGCGATATCCTCCGCCTCAATCCCCAGCCGCTTGGCCTGGCTGGAGAGGAAGGCTCCGGTTCCGGCGGCGCAGAGAGTGTTCATGGCATAGTCCACCGCCACCCCGTTTTCCACCAGAATGATTTTGGAATCCTGCCCGCCAATCTCCAGGATGGTGCGCACATCCGGGTAAAAGGTGGTGGTTCCCACCGCGTGAGCCGTAATCTCATTCTTGACCGCGGTGGCGCCGATAATCGAACCGGTCAGCTTTCTGGCGCTTCCCGTGGTTCCCGTAGCCACGATCTGAAAATCGTTCTTCGGAAACTGCTCCTCCAGCAGATGGAGCAGCTTTTTGACTGCGCCGATGGGGTCGCCCTCAGTCCAGATGTATGCGCTGCTCAGGATATTATTTTCATCATCAATAATCACGCCCTTGGTGGAGATGGACCCCACGTCCACGCCCAGATATGCCTGTCTCATTTCAGTTGCCTTCCTTTCGCCTCAATCATATCGTAAAAAGCTTCCAGCCTGGTCATCAGCCCCACGTCAGAGGTCTGAGTATCGCAGGTCAGGATCAGAAGCGGGATCTTATACTGTTCGCTTATTCTCTGTAAAATGGGTACAATATCAATCTCCGGGGTACAGTTTGCCGACTTGATATGCACCAGTCCGTGAAAGCCCTGTTCCGCGTAGTGTTTGGCGGCCCAGATATTGGCCGTGGAGGTGGGACCCATCTCGTAAGTACAGTATTCCCGAATCTGCACATTCAGATTCTTTTCCCCGGGATAATGAATAAGCCGGTGGGACAGATTCATCCACCGATGAACCTCCACGCCCATATCAGTCAGCTTCTCCTCTACCTCCCGATTGGAGAAGGAATCCACCGCCGTGTAAAATTCCCCGATGATGCCCACCTTCAGCGGATGGGCCGGCTTCACCAGCGGTATGGAATCAAACTCCTGCTTTGCTCCCAGATAGGCCTTTTCT
>JAJQID010000194.1 GCA_021199405.1 Lachnospiraceae bacterium | reverse complement strand
AACCAGGCAATCGATGCCTGCACTGTTGACCCGCTCGTAGTGATCCCCATTTTCATCAATGACTTTCTTTGCATCCATCCATTCAATGATGGTAACGGCAGAATGTCGAGACTTCTGACTACGCTTCTTCTTTACCAGTGCGGCTATGTCGTTGGACGCTATATCAGCATTGAAAGCAAGATTGAAAAAACAAAAACCACCTACTACGACGTGCTTGAGCAAGCCGGTGTAAATTGGCACGAAGGGACAAACGATCCCACACCATTTGTCAAATATATTTTGGGAGTTGTGCTTTCGGCTTACCGTGATTTTGAAAACCGGGTCAGCCTGATAGATGAAAAGCTGCCCGCTATCGAACTTGTACGAAATGCGACAAATGAAAAAATCGGAAAATTTACAAAGAGTGAGATTATGGAGCTTGTTCCCAGTGTCGGAAAGGCGTCCGTTGAAAATTCGCTGAAAAAACTCGTAGACGAAGGGCTTTTGACGCGACACGGCAAAGGGAAAGGAACATTTTACACGCGAAATTAAAAAATAACCCCTGTGGGATATTTATCGGAGTTTTCCGGGATTTTTTCCACAGGAGTTTTACTCATTACATCATTTTGAACTCATTTCAATCCATACCGAGAATTTGCACACGAAGTGCGAAGAAATCCGGGGTATCATTGGGGTCAAATACTTTTGACCTCAACATCATTTGAATTGCTGTTTTTAAAGCCCACAGATATTGCACTGCAAAATTAAGCAGACAGGCGAGAAGAAACTCAGCAACTTTTTTCTTCGGGGGATTATACCTGGCCATAAGCTTCTTCCTGATCAGAATTTTCTCCTTGCATTTTATATGCGCAGTCAGTAAAATGGGAGGATACAGGGATTGCAGATATTTTTGAAAAGCGATCCGCAATATCATCATCTTATCGCAGAAGGACAACTCAATTTTATGAATACAAGTGATTTTTATTTTGACCTGCCAAAGGAACTGATTGCACAGGATCCTCTTGAGGATCGGGCCGCTTCCCGGCTTCTTGTGCTTGACAGAGAAACCGGGGCTGTGCGGCATCAGCATTTCAGAGAGATCGTGAATATGCTTTTGCCGGGAGACTGCCTGGTGTTAAATGACACAAAGGTGATCCCGGCCAGATTGTACGGCAACAAAACTGACACTGGCGCAGCTATTGAACTGCTTTTGTTAAAACGTCAGGAAAACGATGTCTGGGAGTGTCTTGTAAAGCCGGGCAAAAAGTGCAGAAACGGGGCAAGGCTTACCTTCGGGGACGGCAGACTTTGCGCAGAGGTCGTTGCGACGAGGGTGGACGGCAACCGCCTGATTCACTTTACCTATGATGGAATCTGGGAGGAGGTGCTGGACGCACTGGGGGAAATGCCCCTGCCGCCCTACATCACTCATAAGCTAAAAGACAGAGATCGCTATCAGACCGTATATGCGGTTCATGAGGGCAGCGCCGCCGCGCCTACTGCCGGCCTTCATTTTACCAGGGAGCTTCTGGCTGAAATAGCTGAAAAGGGCGTCAGAATTGCCTATGTGACGCTGCATGTCGGTCTGGGCACCTTTCGTCCGGTCAAGGTGGACGATGTAACGCAGCATCATATGCACAGTGAATACTATGAAGTCTCAGAAGAAACCGCGCAGCTGATTAACAGTACCAAAGCCGACGGCGGCCGTGTGATCTGTGTGGGAACTACCAGCTGCCGCACTCTGGAGAGCGCCTCCACAGACGACGGCATCCTCCAGGCGGGCTGCGGCAACACGGAAATCTTCATTTATCCCGGCTATCAGTTTAAGATGATGGACGGACTGATCACCAACTTCCATCTGCCGGAAAGCACCCTGGTCATGCTGGTCAGCGCCTTTGCCGGTCGGGAGCATGTGCTGGCAGCTTATGAGGAGGCAATTCAGGAAAGGTACAGATTCTTTTCCTTCGGTGACGCCATGTTCATCGTTTAAGATTTTTTATTTTACGTCAAGAGGCTTGGCGATATGATCATTCATACGACCAAATACGATATCCAGAGCATCATTCAGGCCAGGCTTTTCTACCGTGGGATTTTCAGGATTATATCAGAAATCATGTGGTTTTTATTTAACTTCGTTTACTTACAGTTCTTATAATATTCATTATTGACTTTCTCTTTATTATTGCAACTATGCCTGCAACTACAATCAGAGCATAGCGAATATAAGAAAAGGCATATAAAAAGTTAAATATAATCGAGCAGGAGAGTACACCCATAGATATTCCCCAAATGGCTTTTGTATTGTACAACTCCATACTTCCTATTTTTTCAATACAAACTTTTCTACAGAAAACATAGTGACCAACACTATAGCAAAGATAGCAGGCCACAGTCGTATATCCAGCTGCCAGGAAGCCAAACAAATTAATGAAGATGTAATTTAATATAATGTTTAGCCCTGCAGCTGCAATAGAGGCAATAGACATAAATTTCTGTCTTTCATAATACATTTGCGGAATTGCAAAAATATTATAGA
>JAJQID010000238.1 GCA_021199405.1 Lachnospiraceae bacterium | reverse complement strand
TTCTCAAACAGTTCCGCCTTCCCGGGATACATGCTTTTCACAAGACTGACTGCAATCTGAACGGATTCCTTCATAACATCGCCAAGCTGTCCTGTGATAATGATATTTCCCTTTCCTTTTGTAAAAAGCGCCTCGATAAACAGGATGTCGCCGCCGGCCTGCGTCCACGCAAATCCCGTCACCACACCCGGCTGCTTCCGCTCCAGGATATGATCGTGCAGGATCGGCTTCAGGCCCATGAACTTTTCCAGCTGACCTGCTGTCACGGAAATGCTCTTCGTTTTTCCCTTTACCAGACGCACCGCCGCCTCACGGCAAAGAGTATCCAGCCTCTTTTTTAAACCACGCACACCGGCTTCCATTGTATAATCCGAAATAATGGTCCGCAGCGTTGCATCGGAGATTTTCAGATTTTCTTTTTTCAGCCCCATCTCCTCCATCGCTCTCGGAAGCAGATGCCTTTTGGCAATCTGAAATTTTTCCGAGGCAGTGTATCCGGGGAACTGTATGACCTCCATCCGGTTTAAGAGCGGCTCCTGAATGGTGTCCGTCGTATTTGCCGTACAGACGAACAGCACATCGGAGAGATCATAGGGCACATTCATATAATGATCTGTAAACGTGCTATTTTGCTCCGGATCAAGAACCTCCAGCAGCGCACTGGACGGATCACCGTTATAATCTCTGCTGAGTTTATCCACTTCATCCAGAACAACTACCGGGTTTGAGACGCCGCTTCTCCTGATGCCGTCCATAATCCGGCCCGGCATGGCTCCCACATACGTACGGCGGTGTCCACGAATTTCCGCTTCA
Organism: Lachnospiraceae bacterium; assembly: GCA_021199405.1. GTDB lineage: Bacteria > Bacillota > Clostridia > Lachnospirales > Lachnospiraceae > RGIG6307. The sequence goes on along the minus strand of JAJQID010000238.1, from coordinate 1,737 downwards.
TCGCGGATTCCACCCAGGCTCACACGCACATAGGCTCTTCCCAGTGCCTTTGCAATGCTCTGTCCAATGCTTGTCTTTCCGGTGCCCGGTGCTCCCACAAACAGAAGGATGGAACCGGACTGTTTCTGATTCAGCGTCATCACCGCCAGCTGCTGGATGATTCTTTGCTTCACCTTATCCAAGCCGAAATGATCTGCGTCGAGAATTTTTTCCGCTTCCTTAAGATCAACCTCCGGCATCTTTTCCTTTTTCCAGGAAAGAGACGTCATAAAGTCAAGATATTCATACAGCATCCCATACTCATGGCTGTCCTGTCCCTCCTGCTTCATGCGGTTTAATACCTTCACGGCTTCTGCGTGGGCTGCCTCATTCATCCGGGCTTCTTCGATCTTTTTTTCAAATTTTCTTACATCGGACACATTTTCCGGATGCATCTCGTCCAGCTGATTCTGCAAAATCTCGATCTGTTTGCGAATCGCCTGTTCACGGTAAGCTTTTTCATTGATACTCTGCTGCGCAGCTGCTGCTTCCTTCTGTACCTTGTCCGCTTCCAGATATTGGTAGATGGCCTGTTCCATTCGCTCCGTCCGCTCAGAAAGTGTATCTGCAGCCAGAATCTGGTATTTTTCTTCATTGGAATTGATCATCTGGTCAGACAATGCAGCGGCCATTTCCCCAAGAGAGTCCCATTGCTTTATGTAGTTGCGGGCAATCATCCCCATTGGCGTATTCTGAAGACTGTGGGCAAAAGCTGCCCTGACATTTTCAAAATGCTTCGCGGCCTCCTCCTTGGTCAGGTCTTCCGTATCCTGCCGCCTGCTCAGAGTGACTTCTATTTTTTCTGCCGTCACCTCGATTGTTTCAATGTTGACGCGGCCTTCGGTTCTGATCTTTACATTCCCCTCGGGGCTGACTGCTTCGATGGTTCCAGTGATACCGATTGGATAGAAATCATCCTCCCGCATGTTTTCCCGCGGTTTATTTTCCTTCAGCATAAGAAGCGTAACGGTCTTGCCGGCTTCCGGGGCCGCCTGAGTAATCTCTTTAAAATAATCGCATTGAAAATACAGATAGATTCCGGGGACAATCACAATATTGTAATAAGGGATAATAATCATAACTGTTTTCCTCCTCTATATTCCTGCGAAAGTTTTTCATCTTTCGTTCAGACTTTCTTTTCCATGAATACTAACACAATTATCAGCACTCGTCAACCTTGAGTGCTGATAATTTATATTTTTTTAACCTTCCGGAAAGAGGATTTATTTTTCCGCAATTATTGCACAACGAATCCCAGTCCCTGCTTCCTCAATGTTTGCATCATCATTTCCTTCTTAATGTAATTAAAGTAGTTACATTATATTGCCACATAAAAGTAATGTCAAGAGTTACATTTGATTTTCCCAGATAAATCTGTTATACTTAATCCAATATTTATGTCATAGGAAGAAGGTAGTAGTATGCGCGTCAGTAAACGATTCCCACTGGCAGTCCACGCCCTGCTGTTTGTTACGGTTCTGTCGCCTCAAAAACGTGTGACCAGCACGCTGGTTGCAGAAAGCACCGGAGCCAATGCCGTCACAGTCAGAAATTTATTTCTTGAATTATCCGACAGCGGACTGCTGATCGCGACTGCCGGCAAAAACGGCGGTGTGCAGCTGGCCAGAGAGCCGAAGGATATTACCTTATGGGACATTTATCAGGCAGTGGAGACGCCGGATGCGGATGAAATTTTCA
>JAJQID010000113.1 GCA_021199405.1 Lachnospiraceae bacterium | reverse complement strand
GACCTGGACGCCGCCGGAGGATTGGTCGCTGAACTACAGCCGCCGACAGGCCGCCAGAGAAGCCGCTGAGTTTGAGCGACAGGTGAAGGCCGGGGAATATCTCACCCGCTCGGAGCGGGTGGCGCTGGAGGCACAGAGGGCCGCAGAAGAGGCCAAAATATTGACCGTGAAGCAGTTCGGGGAACGGGTATTCATGGCCGCCAAAGGCCCTGAGCTGGCCGAAAACAGCCGGGCCAGCTATCAAAGCAGCCTGAATAATTGGATTTACCCCACGTTGGGAGACGTGAAGCTCATTGACGTTACCCCGGCCATGATCTCCGGCCTGTTGCTCTCCATGCAGAAACAGGGGAAGTCTCAGGCCACCCGCGTAAAGATTTACAATATCCTCAACGGCCTGTTTGAAATGGCCTTTTTGCAAGACGCTGTCCCGACCAACCCCATGTTGAAGGTGCAGCGGCCAAAGAAGGGCAAAAACGAAGAAAACGCCGCCGGCCCGGAAATGTTGACCGCCGACGAATTGAATACCGTCTTTGAAGCCCTTGAAGGGGAACCACTTCTCTGGCAATGCTATGTTCACTTTCTGGCCGACAGCGGGTGCCGCCGTGGGGAGGTTGCCGCTCTATGCTGGACAGACATCGACTGGAACACCGGGGCCGTCAATATCAGCAAATCCCTGAACTACACGAAGGACAAAGGGGGTTACGTCTCCACCACGAAGAACGGCCACAGCAGGACGGTCTTTGTTGGAGCGGATACCTTGCACCTGTTGACAAAGCTCAGAACCGCTCAGGCCAGCAGTTGCGTCTCTAAATACTGCTTCACGCAGCGCAACAGCCCGGAGCTGCTTCACCCTCCGTCCCCCACCCGGTACTTGAAAAAGCTCTCAGCCCGCACCGGCCTAAACCTTCACCCGCACATTTTCCGCCACACCTTTGCCAGCCTTGCCATTCAATCCGGGGCAGATGTTCTCAGCGTCTCTCAGGTGTTGGGCCACAGTTCCACCTCCGTCACCCTGGACGTTTACGGCTATGCCAGCGACGAAGCAGCCCGGAAAGCCGCCGTCATTTTCAGGGAGGCCGCCGGTCTGAAATAGGGGGCCGTGGTGGAAAATGTGGTGGAAAATCAGAAAAGCCGCTCTTTCATCAATATGACAAATTGGGTCAACCACGCCTTAAAAGTTCACAAAATAAAAAGAAAAGCACCTGAAATGCATTGTTTCAAGTGCTTTTTGTTGGAGCTGCTAGGCAGATTCGGACTGCCGACCTCATCCTTACCAACCGGTAAGAGTGAATGTTAAGGGTGCTTCACTTGTATTATCCGGTGTTATCTGGTTTAAAAAGTTGCAAATTCACATTTTTTGACTTCCCGTTTGAAACCGTCTTTTCCCTGCTGATACCCCTTTGTTTGCCAAAACGTTTCCAGAATTGTTTCCACAAATTGATGATAGATGCCTCACGAGCCTGCTGAAAAAGCGGGCTTTATTTTTTCTCCTCACCGTCTTTTGGCTCCTCTTCCTTCAAGGGAACCTTCGTCATTTTGCCGCCGGAGAAGCCACAGTCCCAATCCTCCCTCATGAAGTCAATCACTCGGTCAAATTTCTCGTCATAGAACAGCATGAAATCCGTGTCACCAAACAGGAAGGACATAACTGTATTCCCTTTCAGCTCATCCGCCAGTCTGGGGAAACAGGTCACGGCAACCACCGTCCGCTCGATCATCTCCCGTTTCTTCTCCTCCGGTTCTTCATCGACGGCATAGCAATCCTCGTAATACTGCGTAAGCTCCTCTCGAAGCTCTTGCCTGTCAAACCACGTTCCGCCTAACTCCCATATCAGACCGCCCTCTACGTCTGCATCGACATTGCGAATCATCTCATACAGCAGGAACTCTCCAAATTCGTCAAAGGTATACTCATATTCTGCGTCCTTGAGAGCCTTGAGCATGATTCCCAGCTTGATGGTCAAGCCCTGCACCAGCTCTGGATGCTCCAAGGAGATTTGATAGAGCGTATCGGAACACTCAATGAACATCTCCACGTTATCAGGATTTGGCACATTGACCGCATCACTGGTGTTGAACAGGTGATGAAAGCCTCGAATCAGCTCATTGCTGACCAGCTTTTGGATGATGGAGCTGTCCATTTCAGGCAAACAATACATATCAACTTTTCTCCTTCGTTTTTGTACTATTATACCGTTATTAGGAGCAAAGTCAACTATATCCGCTCAAACCATCTCCAAATAAAAAAAGCAACAGAGACCATCAAAAAAGACAGTCTCTGCGCTTTTTTATGGCTCCCCCAGACAGGAAAATCAGGCAGGCAAATCAGGAAGGAAGTGAGATGGCAGAAAAGAAAGAATGAGTGAGGTCTCAGGGGGAGCAGATGAGCTGACTTGGCAGATAGTCAGGAGCATCTTCATGGAGAGGAAAAGAGGTCCTCGTCAGGATCGTTCAGCATTCTACGCTTATTCCGGCAAATATGTAAGAGTGTAGGCTCAAACGAACGATCCTCACTACGGCTTCCTTTTCCTCCTCGTCCTCCCCACCACCGG
>JAJQID010000140.1 GCA_021199405.1 Lachnospiraceae bacterium | reverse complement strand
GGTTGCCACCACCCTGACGCCGAAGCTTTGCATGGGGCAGGTTGCCAGGCTGAAGGTGGTGCAGGTTGGAAAGATAGGCGCATTTCTGGACTGGGGGCTGGAAAAGGATCTTTTTTTGCCTTATCGGCAGCAGAAGCATAAAGTAAAAGAGGGCGAAGAGGTGCTGGTGTCCATGTACATAGACAAGAGCGGCAGACTTTGCGCCACAATGAACGTGTATCGGGAGCTGTCTACGGAGAGCCCATATCGGAAGGAGGATCAGGTTACCGGTACCGTGTATGAGATCAGCGACAATTTCGGTGCTTTTGTGGCAGTGGATGATCAATATTCCGGACTGATTCCTCAAAAGGAGCTGTATGGCAGAGCCCTTTCAGTGGGGGATCAGGTGGAAGCCAGGGTCATCCATGTCAAGGAGGACGGCAAGCTGGATCTGAGCATCCGTCAGAAGGCTTATCTTCAGATCAGCGAGGATGGGGAGAAGGTTCTTGCGCTGATTGACAGCTTTGGAGGCGGTCTGCCGTTCAATGACAAGGCTTCCCCGGAGGTAATTCGCAGGGAAACCGGTATGAGCAAGAATGAATTTAAGCGGGCCGTGGGTCATCTTCTGAAGGAAAAAAAGATTATTCTCACGGAAAAAGGAATTCACAGGGCCTGAGACGGCAGTCAGAAGTGCATAAAGAAAAATTGTCAAATAAAAATCGTTATTTCCAACAAAAAAGTGTTGATTTTTTTGCGCAATTTATGTAGATTTGTATCTATAAAGTTACTGTTCACGGGGCGCTTTTGCGCATGAAGGGGACAGAAGCCGTGAATAGTTACGGGCCGGAACCAAACATCACTTCAAAAGAAAAAGAACGAGGGAATAACGATATGATATCCAATCAGATACTGCAGAGTACAATCGACGGACTGAAAAACATTGGAAGGGTGGAGCTGGCCGTTATGGACGCAGACGGCAAGGAGATCGCTTCCACCGGTGACATGCGGGAATGTGCGGGCCGCTGCGCGGAATTTGCCAGATCCGTGGCGGAGTCCCAGGAGGTGGCCGGATACCAGTATTTCAAAATATATGATGAGTATCAGCTGGAATATATTCTGGTCGTGCAGGGTACCGGAGATACTGCCTACATGATCGGCAAAATGAGCGCTTTCCAGATTCAGACCCTGCTGGTGGCCTACAAGGAGCGCTTTGACAAGGACAATTTTGTCAAGAACCTTCTGCTGGACAATCTGCTTTTAGTGGATATCTACAGTCGCTCCAAAAAGCTTCATATGCCCTTTGAGCAGCGCCGCACCGTGCTGATTATCCAAGCGGACAACAGCAAGGAGATGAATATGCTGGAGCTGACAAGGACGGCTTTCGGCAATAGTCCCCGGGAGTTTATCACTGCTGTGGATGAGAAGGATGTCATTATTGTCAAGGACCTGGGGGAGAATGAAACCAACGCTGACATTGACCGTTATGCCGCGGGCGTTATCCATGCTCTTTCAAAGGAGGGCATCAAAAACGCTCATATTGCTTACGGTACCTCTGTGGGGGAGATCAAGGATGTGAGCCGCTCCTACAAGGAGGCCAAGATGGCGCTGGATGTTGGACGGATCTTTTTTGAGGAAAAGGAGGTTGTCGCCTACAATGAGCTGGGGATCGGACGCCTGATCTATCAGCTTCCCATTCCGCTGTGCAAGATGTTTATCCGTGAGATTTTCGGCGGCCGCTCCATCGATGATTTTGATGAGGAGACCCTGACTACGATCAATAAGTTTTTTGAAAACAGCCTGAATGTGTCTGAGACCTCCCGTCAGCTGTTTATCCACCGCAATACGCTGGTGTATCGTCTGGATAAGCTGCAGAAGACCACAGGTCTGGACCTGAGAGTGTTTGAGGATGCCATCACCTTCCGTATCGCGCTGATGGTGGTGAAATATATGAAATATATGGAAAAAATGGATTAACTAATGTTACTATTCGCAGCCGACCTGAAATGAATAAGCGGATGCGAATGATAAATAAGAATAAATACCCGGGCGAAACAGTTTGGATTACTTTTCTGCGCGGGTATTTTAGAAGATGAGGAACGAAGGTTTGAGAAAAAAAGGTTTAAAAGATACAGTACTTCTGGAAGAGGACGACGCCATCGTCCTGGATAATGTAACGCATGTCTATACCAACGCCCCGGTCTTAAAAAATGTTTCGCTCCGGATCAAGAAGGGCGAATTTGTGTTTATCGTCGGTGTCAGCGGATCCGGCAAGTCCACGCTGATCAAGCTTTTGCTGCGTGAAATTGTGGCAACCAAGGGCAGCGTCTATGTGCTGGGGGAGAATCTGTCCACCATGAAGCACAGGAGGGTGCCGGCGTTTCGCCGCCGCCTTGGGGTGGTGTTTCAGGATTTCCGCCTGCTGAAGGATATGAACGTGTATGAAAATGTGGCGTTCGCGCAGCGGGTAACACAGGTGCCCCGCGCCAAGATGGATAAGAGCGTGCCCGCTATTTTAAAATACGTAGGTCTTGCCGGGAAATATAAGGCCAAGCCCAGGCACCTTTCCGGCGGAGAGCAGCAGAGAGTGGCCCTTGCCAGGGCGCTGGTCAATCAGCCGGAGATTCTGCTCTGCGATGAGCCAACCGGCAACCTGGATCCGGCCAACAGTCAGGAAATTATGCGCCTGTTAAATGTATTCAATCGGCGCGGCACTACCGTTGTGGTTGTGACCCACAATAAGGAAATTGTGGATCAGATGCATAAAAGAGTGATTACGGTACATAAGGGCGTGATTGAGAGCGATATTAAGTTCGGAGAGTACGAAGCGGGAAAATACGAGGATTACGATACGCAGGAGTACGAGGAAGAGGAATACGAAGAGGAAACGTACGAGGAAGAGGAGTACGAAGCGGGAGAATACGATTATGAGGATTAGTTCGTTGGGATATACGATCAAGGAAGGATTTGTAAGCCTTTTTCGCAATAAATGGTATACACTGGCGAGCGTTGCTACCATCAGCGCCTGCCTGTTTCTTCTTGGTGCTTTTGCTGCCATCATGCTGAATCTTCAGTATATTGTCAATAATGTGCAGAGGGAAATTTCGGTGACGGTATTTTTCCAGTCCGGTACCACGGAGGAGGAAATGCTGGCGCTTCGGGATCAGCTGATTCTGCGGGACGAGGTGGATCATGTGGAGTACACCTCGGCGGATGAGGCCTGGGAATCCTTCGCGGAGGAGCTGGGCGTGACTGATTATCTGGATGGTTTTGTGGATAATCCCCTGGCAGATTCAGCCAGCCTGACGATTTATATGAGCGATGTGACTCTGCAGAGCGAGCTGGTGGACTACCTTGAAAGCCAGGATGTTGTGCGTCGGGTCAATAAAAGCGAGCTGGCGGCTACTACGCTGGGCAGCCTGAATTCTTTGGTAGGAGTCGCGTCTGTGGGAATCATCGGGATTCTGTTCCTGGTCAGTGTGTTCCTGATCAGCAATACCATTACCATCGGCATTTCCATCCGAAAGGAAGAAATCAATATTATGAAATATATAGGCGCCACCGATTTCTTCGTGCGGTTTCCTTTCATTATCGAGGGGGTACTGATCGGACTGATCGGCACGGCCATCCCGCTGACGGCGCTTTATTTCGTGTATAATAATGTGATTATTGCTATTGTCACCCGGTTTTCCTCCCTCAGCAGTCTGCTGGGCTTTCTGGATGTTAAGGAGGTCTTTCAGATTCTGGTGCCGCTTTCTGTGGCGATCGGTGTGGGGATTGGATTCTTTGGCAGTGTGTTTACCTGTCGGAAGCATCTGCGGGTCTGACATTGAGGGGACATGGCATCCGGCAGAAAAGCTGTACAGAATGATTTATGGGAAATAAGGATGAAAGGACGCAGGAAAGGACCTGAAAGGGGAAGGACTGTTCCGGCGGCGATTCTGGCCGTGATTTTAGTGACAGGAATTCTGTGGGGGACGCCTGTGGGCGCCGCCAACCTGTCAGAGGTAGATCAGGCTACGGTGGCGGCCAAACAGCAGGAAATTGAGGAAGCGCAGCAGGAACAGGAAAATATTAAAAGCTCCATCTCTGATCTGGAATCTATTGTGGAGGAGCTTCAGAGCAAAAAAAGCGATCTGAGCGCATATATTCAGAGTGTGGACAGCTCCATCTCTGAGCTGACGGATAAGATTTCCGGATATGAATCTCTGATTGCTCAGAAGGAAGCGGAAATTGCCGGGCAGGAGGCGGAGCTTGAGGCGGCGCTGGCACAGGAGGAAGAGCAGTATGCCAGCATGTGTGTCCGCATACAGTATATGTATGAGATGGAAACCAGCAGCTATCTGGAGACCATTCTGTCAGCAGGCAGCTTTGCCGATATGCTCAATCAGGCGGAATACGTGGAACAGCTGGCCTCCTATGATTATGAGATGCTCCAGACCTATATTCTGCAGCGGCAGTATGTGGAGCTGGTAAAGGAGCAGCTGGAGGAAGAACAGGCCACGCTGGAAGCAGCAAGAGAAGCACTGGAGGAAGAGGAAGCGAGCTTGGAGGCTCTCAGATCGCAGAAGACTCAGGATCTGGCGGCATATCAGTCGGATATCAGCTCCACAGAGGCGTCGATCACGGAGTTGGAGGAGGATCTGGAATATCAGACCTCATTGATTGAGCAGCTGGAGGCGGAGATTGAGAAGATCACCAGCTCAGTCAGCTACGACGGCGGTACCTTCTGCTGGCCCTGTCCCAATTATACCGCCATTTCCTCGGACTTCGGATACAGAACGGATCCGTTCACCGGTGAGACCGCTTACCATAATGGAGTCGATATGGCGGCGCCGGAAGGGTCGTCCATTCTGGCGGCTTATGATGGAACAGTGGTGGCGGCCACCTATAACTGGTCTATGGGCAATTATGTCATGATCGATCACGGCGATGGACTGTATACCATATATATGCATGCTTCCAAGCTGTATGTATCCGCCGGCGATACGGTCAGCAAAGGAGATCTGATCGCGGCCGTGGGAACGACGGGAAGATCCACAGGCAACCATCTGCATTTCAGCGTGCGTCTGAACGGATCATATGTCAGTCCATGGGATTACCTGTAATAAAAGTGTTTAGGTGAAAGAGGTTGTTATGAAAGAAAGTAAACACAGCTTTTCCAGGACATTATATCTGGTGGTGGGCATATTGCTGGGCGCCGGCCTGACGTCCCTGGTGGTCCTTGGGGGATATTATATCGGGCAGGACAGTGCCGTTGTCTCTACGTATAGTGTTTCCTCTGACGAGGACAGCTTTATTGACAGTGAATTTATCTCTAAGCTGAGAACCATAGAGACGATGATCAAAAATCTCTATTATCTGGATGAGGTGGACAATCAGACGCTGGAGGACGGCGTTTTTCAGGGACTTTTAGATTCTCTTGGGGATGTTTACTCTACTTATTATACGGTAGAGGAGACAGAGGAGCTGCTGGAGAGCACAGAGGGCGTCTATTACGGAATTGGCGCTTATGTGCAGCAGGATTCCGAAACCGGCTATGTGAAGATTACCGGGGTCATTGAGGGGACGCCCGCTGAGGAGGCGGGGTTTCAGGCCGGAGACGTGATCTATGCGGTGGATGGCGAAGACGTGCTGGGAATGGATTCCAGCCAGGTGGTGGCTCTGATCAAGGGCGATGAGGGCACTTGGGTAACAGTTACTGTGCTTCGGGGAGACGAGCTCCTTGACATTGATGTGCAGCGGCGCAAGATTGAGACTGTCACAGTGACCTACGAGCTTCTGGAGGATAATATTGCATACATTCAGCTGACGGAATTTGACGACGTCACCGTGGAGCAGTTTGAGGAGGCTCTGGATCAGCTGGAAGCGGACGGCGCTCAGGGGCTGATTCTGGATCTGAGGGATAATCCCGGCGGCAGCCTGTACTCTGTGGTGGAGATTGCGGATATGCTGCTGGGTGAGGGCCTGATTTTATACACGGAGGATAAGGACGGCAGCCGGGAGGAATATACCTCTGATGCTGAGAGAGAGCTGGATCTTCCTATTGTGCTGCTGGTCAATGAGAATTCTGCCAGCGCCGCTGAGGTGCTGACCGGTGCACTGAAGGATCATGGCAAGGCCATTGTGGTGGGTACTACCACTTTTGGCAAAGGGATTGTGCAGACTGTGCGCACTCTTTCCGATGGTTCCACTGTAAAACTGACCACCAGCGCCTATTATACGCCGAACGGTGTGAATATCCACGGCACCGGCATCACTCCGGATGTGGAGGTGGAGCTGGATACGGACGCCTATCTGGAGGATGGAACGGATAATCAGCTGGAAAAGGCGATGGAGACGCTGAAGGAATGGATGGAAGAATGAGAAAGGCGGCAGGCTGAAATGGATTATATGGAAACATACGAAAAATGGTGCACGGATCCTTATTTTGATGAGGCTACAAGGCAGGAGCTGAAGGCGCTGGCAGGTGATGAGAAGGAGATTGAGGATCGGTTTTACCGGCAGCTGAAATTCGGCACCGGTGGTCTGAGGGGTGTTATCGGCGCGGGCACCAACCGGATGAATATTTATACTGTGCGGCAGGCAACCCAGGGGCTGGCCAATTATATTTTAGAACAGGACGGCGCGGCAAAAGGGGTGGCTATCGCTTATGATTCCCGGCGGATGTCTCCGGAGTTTGCGAAAGAGGCGGCCCTGTGCCTGAACGGAAACGGAATTAAGACATACCTGTTTGAAAGCCTGCGGCCCACGCCGGAGCTTTCCTTTGCGGTAAGACAGCTTCACTGTATTGCGGGAATCGTGATTACTGCCAGCCATAATCCGGCAGAATATAATGGTTATAAGGTATATTGGGAGGACGGCGCCCAGATCACGCCGCCTCATGACAAAAATATTCTGGCGCATGTAGCCCGGGTGACAGATTTCGCCCAGGTAAAGACCATGGACGAGCAGGCGGCGATGGAAGCAGGTTTATTTTATGTCATCGGGAAAGAAATTGACGACCTGTATATGGAACAGCTGAAGGGGCAGAGCATTCATCCGGAGATCATTCCGGATATGGCAAAGAATATGAAAATTGTTTATACGCCGCTTCACGGCACGGGGAATCTGCCTGTGCGCAGAGTGCTCGCAGAGCTGGGCTTTACCCAGGTTTATGTGGTGCCTGAGCAGGAGGAGCCGGACGGCAATTTTACGACGGTGCCTTATCCGAACCCGGAGGACAGAGACGCCTGGACGTTGGCTTTGAAGCTGGCAAAGGGGGTGGACGCGGACCTGGTGCTGGCTACCGACCCGGACGCGGATCGGCTGGGAGTCTGCGCAAAGGATACAGGGAGTGGTGAGTATATCAGCTTTACCGGTAATATGTCCGGCATGCTGATCGCGGAGTATATTCTGCGGGAAAGGACAAAGACCGGCACCATGCCGGCAAATCCGGCGCTGGTGGAGACCATTGTGACCACGGATATGGCAAAAGCAGTGGCGGCGGACTACGGTGTGAAGCTGATAGAGGTGCTGACCGGATTTAAATATATCGGAGAGCAGATTAAGTTTTTTGAGGAGAATCAGAGTTATCATTATGTGTTTGGCCTGGAGGAGAGCTATGGCTGTCTGGCCGGCACCTATGCCAGAGACAAGGATGCCTGCGTGGCGGTGATGATGCTCTGTGAGGCGGCAGCCTTTTATAAGAGACAGGGCAAGACCCTGTGGGATGCCATGCTGGATCTGTATGAAAAGTATGGCTATTATAAAGAGGGGCTGGCTACGGTGACTTTAAAGGGGCTGGACGGGGCAAGACAGATTCAGGAGCGGATGGCTGCCTTCCGTGAAAATCCTCCCAAACAGCTGGGCGGACTGAAGGTGGAGGCACTCAGGGATTATAAGAGCGGTGTCAGAACCGAGACGGCAACGGGAAACCAGTCTGCCACAGGCCTGCCGGAATCGGATGTGCTCTATTTTGAACTGGAGAATAACGCATGGTGCTGTGTACGCCCGTCAGGGACAGAGCCCAAGATAAAGTATTATTATGGAGTGAAGGGCGTTTCTCTGGAGGATGCATTGGAGAGGCTGGAAAGGATGAAAAAGGATTTAACGGGGGGAATCGGCTCGAAACGTAATGCTTGAATTTTTCCAGTAAATGGAGTAATATATAAACATATATGTGTTTCGGATGAACTGACAGCGTGATTTATCATTGCATTGTGACGCCGGGGCAGCGTTATTGTGCGCGGTCGGCAGCAAGAAGGGATTACTGTACTATGGAGGATTTGGGAAATACAAGATTTATCGAGGTGGAGACAGAACCCGTCACAGGTGCGCAGATGGTGCTTTCCGCGGTGTATGACGCCCTTATGCAGAAGGGATACAATCCTGTCAATCAGATCGTGGGTTATATTATGAGCGGCGATCCCACATTCATTACCTCCTATCATGGGGCCCGGAGCCTGATTATGAAGGTGGAAAGGGACGAGCTGGTGGAGGAACTCCTGAGGTCTTATATCGACAGTAAGCAGTGGGAGCAGAAATGAGGATTATGGGGCTGGATCTGGGCAGTAAGACAGTGGGGGTGGCCATCAGCGATCCGCTGCTGATTACCGCGCAGGGAATCGAGATTATCCGCCGCAGGGATGAAAATAAGCTTCGCCAGACCCTTGCAAGAATCGAGGAGCTGATTCTGGAATATGAGGTGGGGGAGATTGTGCTGGGCTTTCCAAAGCATATGAACAATGATATTGGAGAGCGGGCGCAGATTTCCATGGAATTTCAGGAAAAGCTGGAGCGGCGCACAGGGCTGAAGGTGACGCTGTGGGATGAGAGACTGACCACGGTCAGCGCCGACAAAATCATGATGGAAGCCGGCGTGCGGAGGGAAAACCGCAAAGAGTATGTGGACAAGATCGCCGCGGTGATTATTTTGCAGGAATATCTGGATCATAGAAAGCTCATGGAACTATAGCTTTGGCTGAATTCATGGAGAGCATTATTTTGGAAAAAATCACTTTGACCCCTCAGGGAGGGGAGATGATTGAATTATATGTGCTGGAGCAGACCCGGCTTGGAGGTGTCAATTATCTTTTGACCACGGATGAGGAAGCCGGGGACGGGGAAGCCTATATTTTAAAGGAAATTTGCAGAAACGGACAGGATATTTCCTATGAATTTGTGGAGGACGATGGGGAGCTTGACGCTATGGGCGCCGTATTTGCAAGCCTCCTTGAGGATGAGGAGATCGACCTGATTTAAGCCGATGGTTCACAGTCTGTCTGAGGAATCATGATTTCAGACGCGGTGTGTCTGCAAAGGCTGTTCCGAAATGCATAAAGTTAGAAAAATGTTGCTTTGAACAGTGACAGAAAAAAGAACGAAAGACCGGACTGCTGCGGGAAAAGGGCAGCGAGGTATGAAGAAAACAATGGCCGGGTGCTGTCGGGAGAGCTGTGAGTGCGCGGGACGGACAGCGTAAAGCCAACGGCACAATGGAGAGAAGAAAAGGAGAATTGTGTGAAGAATGAATTGAATACGGACAATCGTTCCAGGCTGAAGATTATACCTCTTGGCGGCCTGGAGCAGATCGGCATGAACATTACTGCCTTTGAGTACGAAGACAGTATTGTTGTGGTGGATTGTGGCCTGGCGTTCCCGGCAGACGATATGCTGGGTATTGACCTGGTAATCCCGGACGTAACCTATCTGAAGGATAACTTTGAGAAGGTGAAGGGGTTTGTGATTACCCATGGCCATGAAGATCATATTGGCGCTCTGCCCTATATTTTAAAGGATATGAACGTGCCGGTCTATGCCACCCGCCTGACTATGGGCATTATTGAAAACAAGCTGACGGAGCATGAACTGATGGACTCTACCAGACGTGTCATTGTCAAATTCGGACAAACCATTAACCTGGGGAAATTTAAGGTGGAGTTTATCAAGACTAACCACAGCATTGTGGATGCTGCGGCTCTGGCGATATATTCTCCGGCTGGTATTGTAGTTCATACCGGAGATTTTAAGGTAGATTATACCCCGGTGTTCGGGGATTCCATTGATCTGGCCCGGTTCGCGGAGCTGGGCAGAAAAGGGGTGCTGGCGCTGATGCCGGACTCCACAAACGCAGAGAGACCTGGCTTTTCTCCTTCAGAGAGAACGCTGAGCCATACCTTCGAGATGATTTTTGAGGAGCATCCCAAAAACCGCATTATTGTGGCAACCTTTGCCTCCAATGTGGACCGGGTGCAGCAGGTCATCAATACCGCGGGCAAATATGGCCGCAAGGTGGTGGTGGAGGGCCGCAGCATGGTCAACATCATCGAAACCGCCGCCAAATTAAACTGTCTGAACGTGCCGGACAATACACTGATCGATGTGGATATGCTGAAATCCTACCCGGATGAGAAAACGGTGATTATCACCACGGGCTCTCAGGGAGAGAGCATGGCGGCGCTGTCCCGCATGGCCAGCGGCATGCACAAAAAGATTTCCATTGGCCCGGGGGATACCATTGTGTTTTCCTCCAATCCTATTCCCGGCAATGAGAAGGCGGTGACCAAGGTGGTCAACGAGCTTCTGCAGAAAGGTGCGGAGGTCATTACTCAGGACGCTCACGTGTCCGGCCATGCCTGCCAGGAAGAGCTGAAGCTGATTTATTCGCTGGTAAAGCCTAAATATGTGATTCCGGCTCACGGCGAATACAAGCATCTGGTAGCGCAGAAAAAGATTGCCCTGAATCTGGGAATTCCAAAGGAAAATATTTTCATTTTGCAGTCCGGTGACGTGATAGAGCTGGACGAGAAAAGCGCCCGGATTACCGGGAAGGTGCCGGCGGGCGGTATTCTGGTAGACGGCCTTGGCGTGGGCGATGTGGGAAATGTGGTGCTGCGCGACAGACAGCGCCTGGCGGAGGACGGTATACTGATTGTGGTACTGGCGCTTGACAGCAACAATCTGACAGTTGTGTCAGGACCGGATATCGTTTCCAGAGGTTTTGTCTATGTGAGAGAATCTGAATCGCTGATTGACGAGGCCTGTGCCATTGTGGATGTGTCTGTCAATAAATGTCTGGAAAAGGGGATCACTGACTGGGGCAGGCTGAAGGGCAGCATCCGGGATGATCTGAGTGATTTCATCTGGGATAAAACCAATCGCAGACCCATGATCCTGCCAATTATTATGGAGGTGTGAAAATCAGGGGGTTTACACAGGATACCATGAGCACCTTTTACTCATGATATCCCATCTACAGGAGATAGTCCATGGAAACCGAAGTATTAAAGGAAACGGATGTGTTGATTCACAGCATTATCACATCTGATATCTATAAGGGATACAGAGAAAGTCTGGAAAAGGTGGCTCGATATCCGGAACTGAAGGAACGCCTGGACCGGTTCCGTACGAGGAATTATGAGGTACAGAGCAGTATGGAGGACGGAAGCACCTTTGACGGGCTTGAGGATCTGGAGAGGGAAAAGCGGGAGCTGACTCAGAACCCGCTTCTGGCGGAGTTTCTGGCAGCGGAGCTGGCGCTCTGCCGTATGATGCAGGAGGTTATGGACCGGCTGGTGGAGAGCCTGGATTTTGAATAGGCAATCGTAGCCCCGTAAGGGGCGGGAAAGCACGCAAAGCGGGCGAGATTGTGCATGTGGGTGCGGCTGCGAATGAAAGGTGCGGAAGAGCGGCCGCGAAGAAAAGCAACGAGGAGAAAGGGCATGGAAGATGTAAAAGAGGTAATCCTGTCGGTCCTGCGCACGGCTGTAAAGGCTATGCTGGCTGTCCTGGTGGTGGTCATTATTTACCGGGGTGCGCTGATCGGTTATGAGGTAGGATACCGGGTGTTTTCCGAGCAGCCGGTAAGTACCGGAGAGGGGACGGACATTACAGTGACCATTTCGGAGGGCATGGGAAGCAGTGAGATCGCCGATTTGCTGGAGGCGGAGGGCGTAATTCGCTCCGCGCTGATTTTTAAATTGCAGAACAGGCTTTCCAGCTACAAGAAAACCATGAAAGCCGGAACCTATACCCTGAATACTTCCATGACCAATGATGAAATCATGGAAGCTCTCTCGGAGGGTTCAGATGGAGAATAGTAT